>DRNB01000231.1 GCA_011375045.1 Aquifex aeolicus | reverse complement strand
TTTCCCCTGCTCTGTCCTCGCCGAAGGAGGAGATCCTCAGATCCGTGTCCATAAGCAACCTGACCTCTACCCTGCCTCCCTTCCTTCTGAGCGCCCATATCCTCCCCGAACAGTAGTCGCCAAAGATATACCACCCGTAAAGCTCCCTGATCTTCTTTCCCCTGTAAACGTAGCCTCCTATCACGGAGCAGTTACCCTCCTTCAGGGGGTAAACGTGAACGGGGAAGGTGTAGAGCTTCCTCGGACCGCAACCCTTAAGCCTGTAAGGGGCGTTTCCCTCGTAGCATCTCCATCCGTAGTTGCGTCCCTTCTCCACCACGTCGATCTCCTCCCATCTGTCCTGACCCACGTCTCCCACCCAGAGCTCTCCGGTTTCCCTGTCGAAGCTCCACCTCCAGGGGTTTCTGAACCCCCAGGCGTATATCTCCGGCCTTCCCCCACCCTTGGCGAAGGGATTGTCGGGAGGGATCCGGTAGGGATCCCCGGAAACGTCTATCCGCAGGATAGCTCCGAGGAGAGTGTCCGTGTTCTGACCGTGGTTGAGGGGATCCCCCGCCGAGCCCCCGTCCCCAAAGCCCACGTAGAGGTAACCGTCAGGTCCAAAGGCTATGTTGCCGCCGTTGTGGTTTGTGTAGGGTTGCTTTACCCTCAGGATAACCCTCTCCCTCTTTCCTCTGAACTCGGACACAACCGAGAACATGTCCCTGTCGGTGTAGGAGAGGTAAAAGATGTCGTTTCTGCCAAAGTCCGGATGAAAAGCCATGCCCAGAAGACCCATCTCCCCCCCGCTCCTGACCCTGTCCCTGATATCGACAAAAACGGTGCTCCTCCTGTCCCCCAGTCGGAGGGTTCTGACGACACCTCCCTGCTCCACAACGTAGAACCTGCCCCTCTCGACGGGATCTTCGAGCACAAGCACAGGCCTGTCGAATCTAAGTCCCGGAAAGACCTCCCTCAGCTCGAGGGCGTGGCTAAGGGAAATAAGGAGGACAAGAAGGAGAAGAACCATATAATTAATTTTATGATCAGGGTCATCTCGGGGGAGATAAAGAAGCTCAGGGACAGGATAGCAAAGGTGGAGGACGCCTTGGGAAGGATACCTGAGGAGATAACGAAGTTAGAAACAGAGCTGGAAAAGGTCAGAAGAAGCCTTGCGGAAAAGGAGCAGGAAGTCCTCAGGATCGCGAGGGACATAAGGGAGAAGGAGCATCTCTTCAGGGAGCTCAAGCAGAGGATCCTTTACCAGGACAAGTATCTCAGAAGAGCTGACTCCCCGAGGGAGTATGAGAGGCTCCTCACCGAGAGGGAGAAGCTCACATCGAAAGCCTTCGAAGTAAGCGGGGAGATCTCGGAGCTCAGAAACCGCTACGATAAGCTCAAGACGGAGGAGATGGAGCTTTACGAAAGGGAGCAGGAGCTCGAAAGCAAGCTGTACAGACTCAGAAGGGAGTACGGTGCGCTCCTGAACGAGCTGAGAGGGTTAACCCAGCTGTTAGAGCGCAGGATCAGGGAGATAGAGGAGAAGTTCAGCCTTTAGGGAGAGCGCCTTGATTACGAACGCAGCCCATCTCCATCTGGTTCTGAACCATCTTCCTATCTTCGGAATCCTCTTTGCCCTGTGTCTGCTTCTGGCGGGGCTTGGGCTGAGGGACAGATCCCTTAAAAGGGCAGGGCTTGTAACGCTGATCCTCATCGCCCTCGCTACCCCCGGGGTTTACCTGTCCGGGGAGGCGGCAGAGGAGACGGTGGAGAAGCTCCCCGGCTTTCTGGAGACTTACATAGAAAAGCACGAGGAGCTGGCAAAGATCGCCCTCCTTTTCACCTCAGCGTCCGGGGTGCTTTCCGCTCTCTCCCTCCTGAAAGGTGAATCCCGCAAACTGGTTGCCCTCACGCTCCTGTGGGGGCTACTTACCTTCGCGGTCCTGGGGCTGGTCGGAAACTCCGGAGGCAAGATCAGACATTCGGAGATAAGGGGAGAGCAGCCTCCCGCTTACGAGGTGGAGTAACTATATTCGATTCCTATGCGGTTTCCCTTTGTGGACAGAGTCAAGATTCATGTGAAGG
>DRNB01000230.1 GCA_011375045.1 Aquifex aeolicus | reverse complement strand
CCTTGCGTTTGTGCTCCTGTTTTTCTCCCTGCTGAGCGCCGGAGACTATCCCTCCCATGTGAAGGAAACGCTGCGCAGGATCGCCCCCGGCATATACGGGGTCTTTGGGGTTTACGAGCAGGTAAGCTACCAAAACAGGGGTTTCATCTCCAACGCCTACTTTGTGGTAACCGAGGAGGGTGTGGTGGTTATCGACGCCCTCAGCACCTACAGCTTGGGGAGGGAGCTTTTAGAGACTATAGGGGAAACCACAGAGGCACCTGTGCGCTTTGCGGTGATTACCCACTACCACACGGATCACTTCTACGGAGCTGGAGCGCTGAAGGAGGCGGGCGCGGTTGTGATATCCCACGAGTGGGCTTACGATTACATATCCCAGCCCGCGAGCCAGAACTTCTTCGAAGCCCGGAGGAAGATCCTGAAAGAGCACCTCGACGGCACGGAGATGGTGGGACCCGACATCACCCTGACCCGGGACATGGACCTGCACCTGGGCAGACTGACCTTTCAGGTCAGACACTTCTGCAAGGCTCACACGCCCGGCGACGTTGTTCTGTGGATCCCCGAAAGAAAGGTGCTCTTCAGCGGGGACATAGTCTTCGATGGAAGGATCCCCTTCTTAGGATCCGGGAACTCTAAGGACTGGGTGGTGTGTCTGGACAGGATCCTCGAACTCGATCCGGAGGTGCTTCTGCCGGGCCACGGAGAGCCCATGCTCAGGAAGGAAAAGATCAGGGAGAGCGTCCTCTGGACGAGGAAGTACATAACGGATCTGAGAAAAACCGTGAGGAGGATGATAGAGGAGGGGCAGGATGTGGATTACGTGAGGGAGAACGTGAACGACGCCCTCCTGAGGATAGATCCCTCCTACGCCCAGGTTCCGGTTTTCTTCGACGTGAATCCTGTGAACGCCTACTACGTTTACTTTGAAATCGAAAACGAGCTCCTGGAAGAGGGGGAGTAGAACCCGCTCAGGCGAGTCAAGAGAATAAGGAGAGGGAGGATTGAAATAAAATTGATAACTGATGAGTCAGTCATTATCCCTGAGCAGAGGGGAGGTGGTCGTTCACACCCTCATAGTCATGGTAGGCGCCTTCATGGCTATCCTGGACACCACGATCGTCGACATAGCGCTCCCCAAGATGATAGCTCCCCTTAAGACGGACCTCTACGGGATCCAGTGGGTCGTTACCGCTTACATGATAGCGGCGGCGGTTACCCTCCCCCTTATCGAGTGGCTGGAGAAGATCACGGGACTCAAAGCCATGTACACCTTCGGCATAGCTCTCTTCGCCTTCTCCAGCTACCTGTGCGGGACCGCGGGGGAGCTGTATCAGATGATTATATACAGATCCCTTCAGGGGTTTGCGGAGGCGCTGATAATAGTGAGCGCTCAGGTGATACTCTTCACCATCTACCCTCCGGAGCAGAAGGGTCTCGCGATGGGTATCTTCGGTCTGGGAGCCTCCTTCGCTCCCGCGGTGGGTCCCACTCTCGGAGGCTGGCTGACGGAGCATATGAACTGGAACTGGATCTTCTTCATAAACGTGCCGGTCGGTCTGCTCCTCACCATAGCCTCTCTCTTCTTTCTGAAGGAGGTGTCGCCTCAGAGGAGGATCCTCCCCTTTAACTTCCCCTCCTTCCTCTTTATATCCGTAGCCACCGTGAGCACGCTTGTGGTTCTCTCCAAGGGACAGCAGATGGGGTGGTTCACCTCCAACTTCATCGCCTTTCTCACCGCCACAGCGGTCCTGAGCTACCTCCTCTACATGCTTTCAGAGGGTTTCTCCTCCACAAAGCTGATAGATCTGAGCGTGTTCAGGAGGGTCAACTTCAGCGTTGCCTTCGTGGTCTTCCTGCTGGTGCTGGGCTTTTCCATGTACGCTCTCTTTTACAGCATCCCCCTGTACTTCGAGTTCCTCAAGGGGTTCAGCACCTTCACCACGGGGTTGCTCCTCCTTCCCTTCGCCTTCGCCATAGCGGTCTGCTCCGTCCTGGCGGGCGTTCTGAGCGACAGGTGGAGCGCCGGGGGAACGCTGCTCATCGCCATCCTCATATACCTGGGATCCATATTCCTCTTCATAAGGCACTTCGATCTCTACACCCCCAAGGAGAACGCCTCCCTGGAGCTGGCGCTGACGGGTGTGGGTATGGGGCTGTTCTTCGCTCCCGTAACCGTTATAGCTCTCAGGGGGCTGGAGGAGCGAACCATTCTGGTCATAAGTCTGTTAGACTACATAAGGTTCATAGGCGGGTCCTTCGGGACAGCCATAGCGACCAACATAATAAAGGGGGGAACCTCCTTCCACTACGACGAGATCTCGGCGCTCCAGTCCCTCGACACCTCAGAGGTGCTGGCGCACATCGAACAGCTCAGCTTTCACTTCCTTGGAACTTCCTACCTGCCTGAGGAGGCGCTCCTGAGGGCTTTTTACACGGTGGGGGAGCTTCAGATGAAGCAGGCTCTCTCCTACGCCTTCCAGGATCTCTTTGTCTGGAGCGCTCTCTTTGCCATAGCGGGACTGCTCCCCCTCCTCCTGCTGCTGAGGGGCAGGGTAATATAATAGGATGCTTCCGGCTCTCCTCCTGCTTCTGATCTTCCTCTCCCCCGCCTTTCCGGAGGTGATCGCCCGGATAAACGGACGCGAGGTAACCCGGGAGGAGTTCCTGAGAGCCTTCGAGGTTTACAGGAAGGAGGTTCTTCACTTTAACCCCGGCAAGCCTACCCCGGAGGACAGGCGCCGGTTCTTCTTCGAATACATCAAGGGCATCTTGGTGGAGGAGGTGGCAGGGGACATGGGCGTTTCCGTGAGCGAGGAGGAGGTTTCAGAAAGGCTGAGGAGGTGGGGCAGGAAGGAGGCGGATCCCGTGCTGAGACGCCTGATCAGAAAGGAGCTTCTCCTCGAGAAGATAGCGGACAGGCTGACGAGGGATCTGAGGGTAACGGAGGAGGAGATAAAGGTTTACTACCTCCTCAACAGGAGGGAGTTCTACCTCCCCTCCCAGATAAAGCTCCTGAGGGTGCTCGCCGAGGACAGGGAGAAGGCAAAGAAGGCTTACAGACTTCTCAGAAAAGGTGGCAGGCTCCGGCCGGAGGAGGGGATACGGATAGGGAAGGAGAGGTGGTACTCCCTTCACTCCCTACCCCGAAAGGTGAGGCGAAAGCTTTACCCCTACAGGAAGGGGGTGGTTTCCAGACCCATAAGGCTTGAAACAGGTTATCTGATACTTAAAATTACTGATAGGAGGAAGGCGGGCTTCCTCCCGCTGAGCGAGGTTCGGGACAGGGTCAGGCGAAAGCTTCTTAACGTCAAGAAAGAGGAGGTTCTGAAATCGTGGTTCCGGGAAGTTTTAAAGGGTTACCGCTTGGAGCTTTACCCGCAAAGGCTGGAGTGATCCTGCTGCTGCTGATCGGGCTCTCCTTTCCCCAGCTCCTGGACAGGGTTGTGGCAAACGTCAACGGCGAACCCATCCTCGAAAGCGAGCTGAAGGTGGCGCGGATCTTCTACGGGGCGGTGGACAGAAGGGAGCTTATAAACATGCTGGTGGAGAAGCACCTCATAGCTCAGTTCCTCAGGGAGAACGGCATGAACGTTCCCGAAGCTTACATAGATCAGGTGGTTAAGGAGATAGCGGAGTCGAACGGCAGGAGCCTCGAGGAGCTCTACGAGGACCTGCGCAGGGAGGGTCTTACCCCCGACGACCTCAGGAGCTTTCTGAGGGTGGAGATCACCGCAACGCTGGGGCTGAGGGAGTACCTCAGGAACAGGATAGAGGTTTCCGAGATAGAGATAGAGCTCGAGAGGCTGAGAAAGGGGGAGGTGGACTACCTGCGGGAGATAGAGCTTCTGATCATCCCCGCCAGCAAAAAGGAGAAGGTCCTCGAGGCGGTTTCGGAGAAAGGCTCCGATCTTCAGGAGATAGCGAAGAGTCTGGGGTTGAAAACGGAGAGGCTCAGGGTGAAGAGGGGCGAGCTTGTGGAACCCCTCGACAGGGAGGTCTGGAGAACGCCGAAGGGGGAGCTGACGGTTGCGGAGGACGGTGAGCACCTCTACCTCGCCAAGGTGCTCAGGGAGGTAAGGGTCTTCTCGGGCAGGAGCGAGGAGGAGATAAGGGAGGAGATCCTGAGGAAGAAGATAGAGCGGGAGAGGGAGGAGATAGTGAGGAAGCTCAGGAGGGAGAGGTTCGTTGAGATATACGGCTGACGCCGTCCGAAAGGATAACGGGTTCCACAGGGAACCCTAAGATGACCTCTATAAGGTCCTCGAGGTTCTGGGATCTGTCCGTGAAGTAAAGCTCCGTTTCCCCCTCCCCTCCGTCCCTGACAAGGGGGGCAAGCTCCGCAGCCACCGCGGAGGAGGAGTCGACGATCCTCACCTCCGGCAGAACCTTCTGGATGGTCTTCCTCAGAAGGGGGTAGTGGGTGCATCCGAGGATGAGGGTGTCTATACCCGCAACCCTGAACTCCTCCAGATACATACGGGCTACCCTCTCCGCTATCTCCCCCTCGAACAGGCGCTCCTCCACAAGGGGAACAAAGAGGGGGCAGGCTTTTGAGAAAACCCGAACGCCGGCGGAAGACAGGATCCTCTGGTAGGTTCCGCTCCTCACGGTGGCGAGGGTCCCTATCACGCCGACCCTTCCCCGGGTAACCTTCAGAGCCTCCTTCACGCCGGGCTCCACCACACCCACCACGGGCAGGCTGAACCGCTCCTTCAGGGCAGGTATGGCGTGGGAGCTGGCTGTGTTGCAGGCAACCACAAGGACGTCTATCCCCCTGTCGATCAGGAAGGAGGCGCACTCTATACTGTATCTGATAACCGTCCGGGGGGAGCGGTTACCGTAGGGCACCCGGGCGGTGTCCCCCACGTAGATGAGGTTCACCTGCGGGAAGCGGTCTCTGATAGCCCGGAGGACCGTGAGACCTCCCACGCCGGAGTCAAAGACGCCTATCCTCAATCCAGCCTCTCCCGATCAGGATCTAATTTTAACCCAGCGCGTAATAAAATAGGTTTCACCTATGGAGAAGCTTCAGCTCTGGAAGGGGAGGATCGAAGAGAGGCTCAGGGAGCTGCTGGGGAGGGTCCGGGAACCCGAACCCTTAGCCTCCGCCATGAAGTACTACGTGTTTCAGGAAGGTAAGCGCGTAAGACCCCTCTTTCTGACGGCGGTGGCGGAGAGGTTAGGGGGAAACGTGGAGGACGCGGTTACGGTGGGGTGCGCCGTTGAGATGATCCACAACTACTCCCTGATCCACGACGATCTGCCTGCCATGGACAACGACGACTTCAGAAGGGGACAGCCTTCCTGCCACAGGAAGTTCGGGGAGGCGATCGCTGTTCTGGCGGGCGACGCTCTCCTCACCTACGCCTTCGAGGTGCTCTCGGACCTCTCCCTCTACAGGAGCCTTACCCCCGAGAACCTTCTGAGGGTGGGACGGATCCTTGCGGTCAAGTCGGGGGTGAGCGGTATGGTGGGCGGGCAGTCCCTCGACATCACGGGGGAGGAGGATCTGGAGAAGGTCAACCTCAGGAAGACAGCCGCGCTCTTCGAAGCCTGCTTTCTCTGCGGTGGCGTGGTGGCGGGGAGGGAGGAACTGCTGGACGATCTCGAGGAAACGGGCAGGAAGGTGGGGCTCCTCTTTCAGATAACCGACGACATTCTGGACAGGGACGGTTACTGGAAGCGCTTAGGTGCGGAATCCGCTCTGAGAAAGGCGGGAGACATGCATGCGGAGCTTGCGGTGCAGGTGAGCGATCTGTTCGGAGAGGCTCCGGAGATCATGCATCTGGTAAACCTGATCTGGGAAAGGGTCAGGGGAGGTGCTCCACCCTGAGGTTGAGTCTGTAAACGAACTCGGAGAAATCCCCCGTCTGAAGGGAGAGCAGGGTCAGCAGTATAAGGGTCTGAAAGTCAACGGGGGGAACAGGGTCCGCTCTCACCCGAAGGGTCCCTCCGCTGAGCAGAAAGCTGTTTACCGCCTTCAGAAGCTCCTTTCTGAACTCGGGATCCTCTTCGAGTCTCCTCCTGAGCTCCCTCTCCACCTCCTTCAGTATATCCTCGGGGGTCCTGTTTCTGCTCCGGGCTTCCCTTTCCAGAATCCTCACTCTTACGCCTAAGTCCCTCAGGAACAGCTCGAGGGACCTCAACCTCACCCTCCCCAACTGCTCCGAGAGCTTTTCCACCTCCTCATCCTCCTCAGCCTCCGCGAGGGCGGAGATAAGGGCGCTGTCTATCCGGTCGGCGTGAAGCCTGAGACCCACGCTGAAGGCTTCGGGGGCAACGATCTCGAAGAGACGAAGCGCCAGCTCCCTCTCCCTGTCGTTCAGGGTCAGCAGAAGCTGAAGGTTCAGACGGACATCCTCGTATCCCAGGTCCTTCATGTTTCTGAGAAAATCCCTGAAACCCTCCGTGTCGGAGGAGATCCCCTGCACGCTGAGGTCCAGACTCGAAGGGGTCAGGCTGGTGATCCTGAGCCTCTCCGCGGTTGTGGTTCCCTCCGGAAAGTGCACCCTCAGGTTCGTTACCTCCGTGATCCCGCTGAAGGGAGAGTAGCTGATCCTGTCGTAGGCAACTTCCTCCTCCATACCCAGCCGGGAGAGAAGCTCCCTCAGGTTCTCCTCCGCCTTCTTCGTCGTGTAGATCTGAAACGCTCCTATGAAAAAGAGGACGATCAGCACCAGAAAAAGAAACAGGAGCGGAACTCTCCTCATCTGTTCCCTCTCCCCCCTGATAATTATAGCCTGAGTGTCAACCTGCGCTTTTCTTAAGAGCCTCCTCTATACGGCTTTCGAGGAATCTGATCATCTCCTCCGAGGGAAGGATCGTCTTACCGTTCCACCGGAACTCGAGCCCTTCGAGTCTTTCAAGTATCCTGTGCTCCACACCTCCCTGGGATATCAGAAGGGGGATAACTATTACCTCACCGGAGGTGCTCAGCTGTCTGACGAGCGCCCTGAGATGTTGCTTTGCCTGCTCGTAAATAGGTTCCGGCGCATCGTCCCTCACGGTAACGCTCAGGATAGCTCTGAAGGCTTTTCCCTTTTCCTCCTGAATCCGCCGGGCGCACTTCCTTCCCATAGACTCCATCGTGGTGAGCCACCCTAAGTTATCCTCCTCATCGTTAGGTCCGTGAGCGACGAGGATAACTGACTCTCTGGAGGGGTCCTCACTCAACTCCGATATCCTGCGGCACACTATGGAGGTAACAACAGGGTGATCATCGAGGGGGTCTGTGAGGATCACCTTCATCTTCGTCTCCACAGGCTTTATTGTCTGTAGCCTGCTGTTTATAATCTGAATGGCTTTGCTGTAAAGGGAAACAGCTTTCTCCCTTTCCCCCTCGGGGATGTAAAGGGATATCACCTCCTCAAACACACCGACGGGGGGTTTTTCCTGCTGTATCCACCAGGCGAGGGGTGAAGGGAGCTTTTCCAGGACATCCCACAGGGGTCTGATGGTTTTTCTCTCCTCCTTCGACAGATGAACCATAGGATCCTCGGGAAACTCCTCCGAATAACCGAGGATGTAGCGGAGCTGTCTTATTATGGGACTGTGGGAGGAGATGAAGAGGGGAACAACCACCACCTTCTCCACCCCTTTCTCCTCGAGACGGCGCAGAGCCTTCTCTATCTTCACGGGATCAGCCATTCCGAAAGCAACCTCCACCCGGTACCTTTCCCTCAGGGGTTCAACCGCCTCCAGAACGGTCTGATTCCACTTAGGCTTAGCTCCGTGAGCGAGCACCAGCACCCCCACCTCCGAAGCGCGGGATAGCCCCAGGTGTATGACAAACACGCCCAGCAGAAAGATCAGCTTTACCATCTCACACCTCCCTTTTCCCTATTGTGAGGGTTGTTCCACAGGTGCTCTATGACGGGGGTCATAATTTAGATACTGAATTTTAATTTCAATATCAAATAATTGGGAGGAGTCCATGGAAGGTATAAGAGAGGCAGTAGATTACGGGGTGATAGGAATACTGATCCTCATGAGCGTGGCAGCTCTCACCGTAGCCATAGAGCGCTGGCTCTTCTTCAGATCCTTGGACCTTTCCTCCTACAAAAACAGAAAGCTTCTGGAGGTGGACCTCACCAAATACCTCCACATCATAGCCACCGTTGCCTCAAACGCTCCCTACGTGGGTCTCCTTGGAACGGTGCTGGGGATAATGCTGACCTTTTACAGCATAGGAACAGAAGGGTATATGGACACGGAGAAGATCATGGTGGGACTGGCTCTCGCTCTCAAGGCTACCGCAGCAGGACTGATGGTGGCGATACCCTCTGTAATTCTCTACAACGCTCTGCTCAGGAAGGTGAAGGTGATACTTGCAAAGTGGGAGGCAAGGTATGGAGGAGAAGGAGATTGAGAGCATAAACGTCATACCCCTTGTGGACATCATGCTGGTGCTGCTGACCATAGTGCTCACCACAGCGACCTTTGTGGTTCAGGGGGAGATAAGGGTGGATCTTCCTGAGTCCGAGAGGGGTGAGGAGAGGAAGGTAAAGGGGGTGGTGGAGGTGGTGATCACAAAGGAGGGTAGGGTTTACGTTGGTGGGAAGGAGGTGGGGGTAGAGGGACTTGGGGGTTATCTGAGGGAGCTGGAGGGTATCAGGGAGGTGAGGTTGAAGGCGGACAGGGAGGCGAGGATGGGTGTGTTTGTGAAGGTGATGGAGGAGGTGGGGGAGGCAGGG
>DRNB01000229.1 GCA_011375045.1 Aquifex aeolicus | reverse complement strand
GGCAAGGAGAGCCATGTAGGAAACCCACTCCTCCGTCTGGGGTTCGAGCCTCAGACCGTAGAGCACAGAGGCGGACAGAAGGCAGGTCATAGCCACGGGACCCGTGTTCAGGAATCTGGAGCTACCGAAGACGGCGGCCACTATGGTGGCGACGAAGGCGGTGTAGAGCCCCGTTATGGGCGGCATGCCGGCGAGTATGGCGTACGCCATCGCCTGAGGAACGTAAACCGCCGCCACGGTTACACCGGCGATCAGGTCCCTCAGCAGGTATCCGGCTGAGTAGCCCCTGAACCAGCGAAAGAAGGAAAAGGGGAGGGGTGCGGTCAGAGGGAAGTCCCTCATAAGAAGGATCTTAGCACAGCAAAAAAAAAGCCCCCTTAACGGGGGCTTACCGGTAGATAACCTTTACTTATATCAGTCGAGATCGGGCATGTCGCTGGGGGTTACGTCCTTCTGCTTCTTGTCCTCGGGGAGATCCGCCACCAGCGCCTCGGCGGTGAGCATGGTTCCACCAACGGAGGCGGCGTTCTCTATGGCGGTCCTGACGACCTTCGTGGGATCTATGATGCCCTTCTCTATCATGTCCACGTACTCGCCCGTAGCCGCGTCGAAGCCCCAGTTCTTACCCTTCTCCTTGCCGAGCTCTATCACCTTTTCGAGCACCACAAAGCCTTCGAAGCCGGCGTTGTAGGCTATCTGTCTGAGGGGCGTTCTGCAGGCTTTCCTGATTATATCCACACCGAGCTTCTGATCCTCGTTGGCGGTCTCCACCTCATCGAGGGCTTCGGAGGCTCTCACGAGAGCTACACCGCCTCCGGGAACTATACCCTCCTCGACAGCCGCCTTTGTGGCGTGAACCGCGTCCTCGACCCTCGCCTTCTTCTCCTTGAGCTCTGCCTCGGTAGCTGCTCCGACCCTGATCACCGCAACACCGCCGGCCAGCTTGGCGAGTCTCTCCTGAAGCTTCTCCCTGTCGTAGTCGGAGGTTGTTTCCTGAATCTGCTTCTTGATCTGCTCGATCCTTGCCTTTATCTGCTCCTTGTCGCCCTTACCGCCCACTATGGTCGTGTTTTCCTTGTCCACTATTACCTTGTCAGCCTTGCCGAGCATATCGAGGGTTACGGATTCGAGCTTGATACCCAGATCCTCCATGATAGCCTGTCCGCCGGTGAGTATGGCGATGTCCTGGAGGTAATCCTTCCTCCTCTGACCGAATCCGGGAGCCTTGACCGCACACGCTCTCAGCACACCCTTGATGTGGTTCACCACCAGCGTGGCGAGGGCTTCACCCTCCACATCCTCCGCTATCACGAGGAGGGGTTTACCCGCTCTGACCACCTGCTCGAGGACGGGAAGGAGATCCTTCACGTTGCTTATCTTCTTCTCGTAGATGAGTATCAGGGGTTCCTCCAGAACGCACTGCATCTTGTCGGGGTCGGTTATGAAGTAGGGGGAGAGGTATCCTCTGTCGAACTGCATGCCCTGAACTGTTTCGAGGGTCGTCTCGGCGGACTTGGACTCTTCGACGGTTATAACTCCGTCCTTACCCACAGCCTCCATGGCGTCGGCTATTATCTTTCCGATCTCAGGATCGTTGTTGGCGGATATGGTGGCAACCTGTTCTATCTCCGTTCTTCCCTTGACCTCTATGGACATGCCCTTGATCTCTTCCACCACCTTCCTGACCGCCCTGTCTATTCCCCTCTTGATGTCCATGGGGTTGGCACCGCTGGCTATGGCTTTCAGCCCCTCGTGGAAGATGGACTGGGCGAGTATGGTGGCGGTCGTTGTTCCGTCTCCAGCCACGTCGGAGGTCTTGGAAGCCACCTCCTTGACGAGCTGGGCTCCTATGTTCTCGTAGTTGTCCTTGAGCTCTATCTCCTTGGCAACGGTTACCCCGTCTTTGGTAACGACGGGGGTTCCCCAGTTCTTACCGAGGATCACCTCTCTGCCCCTCGGACCGAGGGTAACCTTCACAGCGTTTGCGAGCTTGTCGACACCCGCCTTGAGCTTGGCTCTCGCCTCTTCGCTATAGATAATACCCTTTGCTGCCATCTTTCACACCTCCTTCCGGGTTTTTATATCAGGCTGTAACTTTGGCATCCTCTACTATGGCGAGGACCTCGTCCTCGGACATGACCAGGTACTTCTCGCCGTCCAGCTCCACCTCCGTGCCGGCGTACTTGTTGAAGAGAACCACGTCGCCCTCCTTGACCTTGAGGGGCTTTATCTCCCCGTTGTTCAGGAGCTTACCCTCACCCACGGCTATGACCTCTCCCATCTGGGGCTTTTCCTTGGCTGTGTCCGGAATGATGATGCCGGAAGGGGTCTTCTGCTCCTGCTCCTCGAACCTCCTCACCACGATCTTATCGTAAAGTGGCTTCAGCTTTGCCATCTTCCTACCTCCTTCCGTTTTTTTGTTTCCAGCTAAAAATTATATTAACCTTTCCCTCCCATGTCAAGAGGTTTTTCCTAAAAATCTGAGCATGCACGGCTTAGGTTTTATTAGCCTGATAACAGTATATTTATAGATCCCCTCCGGGGATGAGCGTAATCAGAACCACCAGCGGACAACCGCAGATAATTTAATAAGTCATGGACGCGACGTTTGCCCACGGCAGGAAGCACACCCTTCACGGTTTGAACTTTTACCTCTCCTACTTCGACGACATCGCAAGGGTCCTTCCCAGAGAGGATTACTGCTTCATCGTGGGGGGGTGGGTCAGGGACAGGATTCTGGGCGTTCCAGTGGAGCACAACATAGACGTGGACTTCCTCGTTACCTGCGATCCCGTGAGGGTTGCCAGGGACTTTGCGGACAGAACGGGGGGACACTTCTTCGTCTTCGAGAAGAAGGGGCTTCTGATAAAGAGACCCGTGGTGGCGAGCGTGGTTATACACCTTCCACCTTACAGATACAGGTTCGATTTCTCCCAGCTGAGGGGTAAGGATCTCGAAAAGGCTCTCGAGGAGGATCTGAGGGAAAGAGACTTCACAGCCAACGCCATGGCGGTCAATCTGGACGACGTGCTCAGCATAGGGGCGAGGCAGACCCTCGTGTTCGATCCCACGGGAGGTATGCGGGATCTGGAGATGGGTGTGCTCCGGCCCGTCTCCCTCGAAAACCTCAGGAGGGATCCCGTCAGGATCCTGAGGGGTTACAGACTCTCCGTCGAGAAGGAACTGCAGCTGACTGAGGACTTTTACAGCTTTGTGAGCGGGAACATGGAGCTTGTCCTCAGGGCGGCTCCGGAACGGATAACCCACGAGCTCTTTCGGATCATGAAGACAACCCGGGCGTCCGCTGTGGTAAGGGAGATATACAGGGCTGGACTTCTGGGAACGCTCATCCCGGAGTTCGACCAGCTGAAGAAGATAGGCAATCAGGGTGAGCGCCACCTGTACTCTCTCGAGGAACACACCCTCAGAACCCTCGAGGAGCTGGAGAAGGTCCTGGAGGAGCGGACCAGATACCTGAGCGCGGAGCTGCTGAAGGATTTTGGCTGTCGGAGGTTTTTGGGGGAGTTCACGGACCTGGAGCTTCTCAAGTGGGCGGCGCTCTTTCACGACATAGGAAAGCCCCAGACCTTCGAGATCAGGGAAGGGAAGGTTACCTTCTACAACCACGACAGGGTGGGTGAGGAGATAGTGAAGAGAACCGGCAAACGCCTCAGATGGGGGGACAGGGCAACCAGATTCATAGCCTCTCTGGTTCGCCACCACCTAAGACCCTTTTATCTGAGGGAGTCCTTTCTGAAGGGGGAGCTGGGACGCAGGGGTATGGCGAACTTCTGGCGGGACTGCGGCGACATAGCCCCCCACCTTTTCCTCCTCTCCATAGCGGACGCCCTCGCCTCCGGCGACAGCGAGGAGGATCTGAAGGCACTGCTCGAAACCTTTGGGGAGCTCGAGAGCTTCTCCCGAAACGAGCTCGGTGAAAGGAGCATCGAACCCCTCCTGAACGGCTACGAGATAATGAGCCTGCTCGGTATTCCGCCGGGCAGGACGGTGGGGGAGATAAAGAGAAAGCTTCTGGAGGCTCAGATCGAAGGCAGGGTGAAAACCAGAGAGGAGGCTATACAGTTCGTAAGGGATACCTATGAGCGTCTTCTGGTAAAATGAAACCCATGACCGACCTCACACCCTTGGAGGACGCTCTGAGGGTTGTTCTCGAAAAGAGTGAGCCCCTCGAAACCGAAACCGTCTCCCTTCCCGAAGCCCTCGGGCGTTTTCTTGCGGAGGACGTAAGAGCCGACACCGACAAACCCCTCTTCGATAACTCGGCTATGGACGGCTTCGCCGTCAGAAGCGCAGATCTGGCAGGTGCCTCGGAGGAGAGACCTGCGAAGCTCAAACTCACAGGAGAGTCCTCCGCAGGGTCCGGAGAGAGCCTCAGGGTTCAGGAGGGAACCGCTGTAAAGATATTTACCGGGGCACCGATACCCGAGGGTGCGGACGCCGTTGTGCCCGTCGAATACACGGAGGTCAGGGACGGCTTCGTTTACGTTAAGCGGAGCTTTGGTAGGGGTGCAAACGTAAGGTTCAGGGGGGAGGACGTGAGGAAGGGAGACCTCATCCTCTCCAAGGGTCAGGAGGTAAGGGCTTACGAGGTGGGGCTTCTCGCCTCCGTTAACAGAGCCGTGGTGAGGGTTTACAGAAGACCGAGGGTCGCCATCCTCTCCACGGGGGACGAGCTTCTGGAGGTGGGTGAACCCCAGACCAGACCCTCCCAGATAAGAAGCTCCAACCACCACATGCTCCGCTCGCTGGTGGAGGGCGCCGGAGGGGTTCCCTGCGTGCTGGGCATAGCTCCGGACGATCCGGAGCAGCTGCTTGGCTGGCTGAGAACCTGCTTCAGGTACGATGTGTTTATAACCACCGGCGGTGTTTCCATGGGGGAGAGGGACTACGTTCAGCACCTCGTTGGGAAGGCGGGTATAAAGGTGCTGTTTCACCGCCTCCGGATAAAACCGGCGAAGCCGGTCCTTTTTGGAACCTACGGCGGCGGTGGACTCTTCTTTGGACTGCCGGGCAACCCCGTTTCCTGT
>DRNB01000228.1 GCA_011375045.1 Aquifex aeolicus | reverse complement strand
GTTTTCAAGTGGAAAAATTCCAGATCTTGGTGAATTGATGGAAAAGATAAAGGATATGAAGGGTGTTTTCGTAGAGAAAAAGGAGGGCTGCTTTGCCCTTCACTACAGAGGTTACAGGGGGGATGAGGAGGAGGTGAGAAAGGTCTTCAGGGATTTTGTGGTAAAGCATCCGCCCCGGAAGGTTATCGAAGGTAAGAAGGTTCTCGAGGCACTCTACACGGATCAGGACAAGGGCAGAGCAGTTGCCGACTTCCTCAGGCTTACGGGCTGGAACGGCAGGGAGCCCGTGATCTATATAGGCGACGATGTAACCGATCTCTACGCCTTCAGGAAGGTAAAGGAGTTAGGGGGAACCGCCCTCTTTGTGGGTGAGGAAAAACCTCCCGAGGCGGACGGGGTGCTTCGAAACGTTCAGGAGGTTTACAGCTTCCTGAGAAAACTCGCCACGTGATCAGCTCTGCTCCTGCTTTTCCTCAGCCGGTTCCTCCCGCTGCGCCTGCGAGAGGATGTCCCTCATCATACTTATCATGAACTCTCCCCTGTCGTCCACCCTGTATCTGTCCACCACCGCCTCCCTTGCCCTCTCACCAACCTCCCTGACCTCTCCGGGGTTGTCGAGGTAATACAGGATCTTCTCCTCTATGTCCGCTCTGTCCAGGGGCGTGTAGGCGAGGATCTCCTCACCGGGCTTCAGGAAACTGGACAGGGTTCCCCGGAAATCGACGAGACCGGCGCTTCCCATGGCGGACACTTCGAGGGGAGCGAAGCCGATGCCGGTCGGAACCGTGTGGGGGAAGCTCATGACGGTCAGATTCGTCCGTCCGTATATGCTGTAAAGATCCTCGTAGGACTCGATGGGTATGTGCTCGTGGTCCTCCTTCAGATCACCCTGATAGTCTCCCAGAATCTTCAGGTTTACTCCCTCGAGGAAGTTCACTATGTACCATCTCTTTCTCATGGTGGCGTAGATGGCTGTGTCGTTCAGAAACCTGAAGAAGGCGAATTCATCCTTCTGCCTCCACTCGTTGAACTCCTCCTGAAACTGAGGGTTGAAGACGCCCAGTATGTAGCCCAGAGCTGTGAGGACGTTGACCTCGGGGTTTCTGAACATGAACTCCCCCACCTCCACGAAGAGGGGGAACATATTTTCAGGCATGTTCTTCTGCACAGCGTTCAGAACGATCTGGGGATCTATAACGGGTCCCAGAAACGCTACCTCGATGTCCCTCTCTCCTGAGGGAGGGGGGAAGAGGGAGAAGTCGAGGAAGGGGGTAACGTAGCTGATGTTCTCCACGCCCATCATCCGCAGGCTATCCGCATACTTTATGTCGGTAACCACGGCGACGAGGTTCCTGTGAACCAAACCCCTGATGTTGGGAAAGTGTAGGAGAGGCTCCTCCGTAAACAGGGAAAAGTGAACGAAACCGAGGATATCGTAGAGGGGCTTCTTCTCACCCTCGCTCTCACCCACTATTATGCCCGTCCCGTTCAGATCCATGGTAAAGGAAGGTTTGAACTCCTGAAGCTCCTCCACCGCCTTCTGAACGTTCTGGGGATCGAGGTTTATTATCCTGAGCTCTACCCCTCTGCCCCGGAGGTAATCGAGGAGCGCGTTTACATGTTTGAGGGGACCCTGAAGCTCCCCCGTTTTAAAAAAAGCCAGCTTCATGTTCTCTCGATTATAAAGGATTTTTCCTGATCCATTAGGGCGAGCTTCAGACGCTCTATCTCCCTGCCCAGCTCCCTTCCCTCCAGTCCTCTCTCCTCTAACTCCCGGATCCTGTGGGGGGGAACCTTAACAAATCTGAGCTTCTCCAGATACATCCTGACCTTCTCCCTGATCTCCTTCTCCGTCATGAGCAGCAGGAGGAGCGACAGGTGAAGTCCCTTAAGGAGCAGATACACCTCCGAGTTCCTTGTGCGGGAGGAAAGCTCCCTCCTTATCCTCCCGAGATCCCTGTAAATTCTCTCCATGTTGTCCCGCACCCAAGCGGGGGCGGACACGTCCGCCAGAAAACTGAGGCTCACCTCAGGCTTTACCGTGGACAGTATGAGCATGAGGAACACCCACCCGTAGTCTATCCTCTCCTGAGGGAATTCGAGGGAGTGCCAGTCGGTTATCTTCTTGAGGTTGAGGAGTCTGTCCTCGAGGTTCTGGGTCCACTGAAAACCTCTGATAACGTGTTCGAGAACCCTGAACTTTCTGTAAAGCGCCAGAATTTCAAGGAGGCGATCCTCTCGCAGGGCAAGCCTTATCTCGTTCATTATCCTCCCCCGGGGGGCTTCCTCCAGGAGTCCGAGGTTAACAGCCTGCCTCAGGAGACGCTCCGTGCTCCGGGAGAGCTTGAAGCTCAGCCTTCCCGCAAACCTCAGCGCCCTCAGTATTCTGACGGGATCCTCTATAAAGCTGACGGGGTGGAGCACCCTGATAATTCTGTCCTTCAGATCCCTTACCCCTCCAAAGTAATCCAGCAGCGTTCCGAAATCTTCCGGATCCACAGACACAGCCATGGCGTTGATGGTGAAGTCCCTCCGGATCAGATCCTCCTTGAGGGAAGCTTTCTCCACCTTAGGATAGGCGCCGGGTCTGGGGTAGGTTTCCCTCCGAGCCGTCGAGAACTCGATCTTAACCGTTCCCACCTTCAGGTGTGCTGTGCCGAATTCGGGGAAGGGGTGAAGCTCAACTCCGTGCTTGCGGGCAAAGCGCCGAGCGGTTTCCAGGGCGTCGCCCTCGATCACAAAGTCGAGATCCCATACCTCCTTGCCGAGGAGTATATCCCTGACAACCCCACCCACCATGTAGGCTTTGTAGCCGAGACGATGGGCTATCTCCCCCACCTCCCTGACGATGGACTCTATGTTCTCAGGTATCTTTATCCTCTTGCGAAAGGCTTTGAGCTCTCCGAGATCCTCCTTCATCTTCTGGAGGATGTCCAGTCTGGTAATCACCCCCACCACCGTATCCTTCTCAACCACAGGTATGAGCTTCTGACCGAAGCGGGTAAGTATCTCCTCCGCTTCCCACACGGGCGATTCCGGGCTCAGGACGGTGAAGTCTTTGCTCACAAACTCCCCCACCGGTTCATCGGGGTAAAGCCTGACGAGCTTCAGAAGCGCTTTCTTTGAAACGATACCTATGAGGTTTCCCTCCCTGTCGATGACCGGAGCGTTGGCAAATCCCCTTTCGCTCAGCTCCTCGAGAGCGTCCCTGACGCTTAGGTATTCGGATATCAAAAAGGGAGGGGAGGTCATAACGTCCCCCACTCTGATTCTGGTCGGTCCCATCCCCTTTAGATGTCCTATCAGAAGGCTCTTGACCCTGAGGGCGGAGACGTTCTCTAACTTGGTGGCTCCCGCAAAGGGATGTCCTCCTCCCCCGAAGTGGGAGAGGATCTCGCCCACATCCAGATCCTCTATCTGAGACCTTCCAAAGACGTAGGTTTTGTTCTCCGCCTCCACGATGATAAAGAAGGCGTCCGCCTCCTTGAGATCCTTCACCTCGTAAAGGAGGGCGTTGATGTCGGGTTCATACTTCTCCAGAACCGCCGTTGCAACCACAACCTCCCTGCCATCGATGTAAACCTTTTCGATGGAGGAGAGGATCTTCCGGACTATATCTATCTGCTCTTTTGTAAAGGTTTCATGGAGGTATCTCCTCATGGTTCTGAGGTTCGCCCCCTGAGATACAAGCCACCCCGCAGCTTCGAGATCCCTTTCGGTGGTTCCCTCGTAGGTGAAGTTCCCCGTATCTTCGTATATGCCGAGGGCTATGACCGTCGCCTCCTCAGGGGTAAGGTTAAGTCCCCTTCTCCTCAGCTCTTCGACCACGAGCGTCGTTGCAGAACCCACCCTCTCCACCCTGCCCTCGAACTCCTCCACATCGCCGGCGGGGTGGTGATCGAAAACAAAGATCTTCCTGACCCTTTCCTTGGGAACGTCCGGCGGGAAGTATCTGGTGTCGGTCAGAACAAGATCGAACTCCCGGGGTAGCTCCTCAACCACCCTGAAGAGGTGTTTAAAGTCTCTGAGGACCATACCCGCTCTCTTGGAAAGGTATCTGGGTTGCAGGAGACAGCTGTCTTCGAAGAGCTTCTGAACCGCAAGGGATGCGGACAGAGCGTCCAGATCCGCTCCTTCCGAAAGAACTACGATCTTTCTGCAACCCACAGTTATTTTAAGTTAGTCCTGAAAGGGGTTAAAAGAGCGTCCCGCTGCGGGATTCTCCCCTGATCAGGGAAAGATCCATGTATCTGCCCAGGATTTTGAGGAACTCCTCCTCGTCTATGATCCGCACACCGAGCTTCCGGGCACGGTCGAGCTTTGTTCTTCCGGGATCCTGACCCACCACAAGGTAGGTGGTCTTTGTGGTTACGGAGCCCGCAAAGGTTCCCCCGAGGCGCTCCACCAGCTCGCCAGCCTTTTCCCTCGAACAGCATCGCAGGGTTCCCGTGAAAACAAAGACCATACCTTCCAGAGGTCCCCCCGCTCTCCTTCCCTCCAGTCTGACACCAGCCTTCTGGAGCTTCTCTATGACCTGCAGGTTCTCCGGCCGGGAGAAAAACTCCCTTATGCTCCTCGCCACCACCTCCCCTATACCCTCGATGGCCGTCAGCCTTTCCAGGGACATGTCCTTCAGATCCCAGATGCTCTCTATCTCCTGAGCGAGCTTCTTGGCGGTTGTCAGCCCCACGTACCTGATACCGAGACCGTAGAGCACACGATCGAGTCCCCTTCCCTTGGACTCCTGAATGGCTCTGTAAAGGTTCAGAGCGGACTTCTCCGCAAATCCGGGCAGCTTCGCTATATCTGTGGGTTTGAGGTAGTAAAGGTCCCCCACATCCTTTACAAGCCCCTTACCGTAGAGAGCCTTCGCTGTAGCTTCCCCCAGACCTCTTATGTCCATAGCCTCCCTGCTTCCCCAGTGCTTTAACCTCTGAATTACCTGAGCGGGACACGCTATATTTATACAGCGCCACGCCGCTTCC
>DRNB01000227.1 GCA_011375045.1 Aquifex aeolicus | reverse complement strand
TCTGGTAACGGGGGTCTGTTTTTCCCACTTAGGGAACGAGGTTCTGATTGTGGAAAAGGTCCCCGAGAAGGTGGAGCTTCTCCGGAAGGGGATAAGTCCCATCTACGAACCCGGGCTCGATGAACTCCTCAGGGAGGGTCTGGAGGAGAACAGGCTCAGCTTTACCACGAGCCTCAGGGAAGGGATTTCCTTCTCGGAGGTGATATTTATATGTGTGGGGACCCCTTCCCTTCCCGACGGATCGGCGGACCTGTCTCAGGTGGAGGAGGTGGCGCGTCTTACAGCTCTGAACATGGACTCCTACAGGCTTCTTGTGGAAAAGTCGACCGTTCCCGTGAACACCCACCAGCTTGTCAAGAAAACGGTTCAGAGATATCTGAGAAAGGAGGTCCCCTTCGATGTGGCTTCCAATCCGGAGTTTCTGAGGGAGGGTTCGGCGGTCAGCGACTTTCTGAACCCGGACAGGATAGTGGTCGGTGTCGAGAGCAGCAGAGCCAAAGAGATCATGGAGGAGCTTTACAGACCCCTCACGGACAGAGGGTTTCCCCTCCTTGTAACAGATCCCGCAACTGCGGAGCTTATAAAGCACGCCTCCAACTCCTTCCTCGCCATGAAGATATCCTTCATAAACATGATCGCTGATCTGTGCGAGAGGACGGGAGCGGATGTAACGCTGGTGGCGGAAGGCATGGGTTACGACAGAAGGATAGGCAGAGAGTTCCTGAGGGCGGGCATAGGCTACGGCGGGAGCTGTTTTCCGAAAGACGTAAAGGCTTTCATCAAGATAGCGCAGGATCACGGTGTCGACTTCGCTCTTCTGAGGGAGGTGGAGAAGATAAACGCCGGGCGCATAGAGGTTCTCATGGAGAAGATCCTGAAGGCTCTCTGGACGCTCAGGGACAAGAGGATAGCTGTCTGGGGTTTATCCTTCAAACCTAACACCGACGATATAAGGGAAGCTCCCTCCCTGAAGGTGATCCCCCGGCTTCTGGAGAAGGGGGCAACCGTGGTTGCATACGATCCACAGGCTATGGACAACTTCAGGTCGGTGTTTCCGGAGGGGGACAGACTCCACTACGCGACGGATATGTACAGCGCTGTAAAGTCGGCGGAGGCACTGATCCTCCTGACAGAGTGGGAGGAGTTCGCCAGAGCTGATCTGAAGAAGGTCAGGGAGCTGATGTCCCTCCCCATACTGATAGACGGCAGGAACGTTTACGATCCCGCTGAGCTCAAAGAACTGGGTTTCGAGTATTTCTCAATAGGCAGACCCTGAAGGAGGTAAAGTCCTATGAAGTATCACATCAGAGATGCGTCCCTTGCGGGGGAAGGAAGGAGAAGGATAGAGTGGGCGGAGATAGATATGCCCGTCCTCAGAAGCGTAAGGGAAAGGTTCTCGGAGGAAAAGCCTTTAGAGGGTGTGAGGATAGCAGCGTGCCTCCACGTTACCACAGAAACAGCAAACCTCGTTCTAACGCTGAAGGAAGGCGGTGCGGAGGTTTACCTCACCGCTTCGAACCCCCTCTCCACTCAGGACGATGTTGCCGCGGCGCTTGTGGAGCTTTACGGAGTTCCCGTTTTCGCTGTCAGGGGAGAGGACAGGGACACCTATTACGCTCATCTCAGGGAGGTTATAGATCGCAAGCCCGACATAGTCATAGATGACGGGGCGGATCTCATCTCCACCCTCCACAGGGAGTATCCGGACCTTGCGGACAGGGTTCTGGGCGGTATGGAGGAGACAACCACAGGAGTTATAAGGCTCAGAGCCATGGCTGAGGAGGGAGTCCTCAGATTCCCCATAATAGCCGTGAACGATGCCTTTACAAAACACATGTTTGACAACAGGTACGGCACAGGACAGTCCACCATCGACGGGATACTCAGAGCCACCAACAGGCTCATAGCAGGTTCCTACTTCGTCGTTGCCGGTTACGGCTGGTGCGGTAAGGGGGTAGCTCAGAGAGCGCGGGGTATGGGAGCAACCGTCATAGTTACTGAGGTCGATCCCCTCAAAGCCCTCGAAGCCCGGATGGACGGCTTTCTCGTGATGCCCATGATCGAAGCCGCCAGACTCGGAGACTTCTTTGTAACGGTAACGGGCAACACATCGGTTATAAGGAGGGAGCACTTCGAGGTGATGAAGGACGGAGCGCTGATAGCGAACTCGGGCCACTTTAACGTGGAGATAGACCTGAAGGCTCTCGAAGACCTGAGCGTGGAGAGGAGGGAGATACGCAGGGAGGTGGAGGAGTTCAGACTGCAGGACGGCAGGAGAATTTACGTTCTGGCGCAGGGCAGGCTTGTAAACCTCGCAGCCGCGGAAGGTCATCCCGCCTCCGTAATGGACATGTCCTTTGCCAATCAGGCTCTCTCTGCGGAGTATATAGTCAGGAACCGGGACAGGCTTGAGAGAAAGGTTTACAGGGTTCCTCCGGAGATAGACAGGGAGGTCGCAAGGCTCAAGCTTGCCGCCATGGGAATAGAGATAGACCAGCTTACGCAGGAGCAGATCAGATACCTTTCCTCCTGGGAATTTGGAACCTGAGGTTGTAAGATTATGGAGACCTACGACCTGCTGATAAAGGACGCTCTCATAGCGGGCAGGAACGTAAGGGCTGACATAGGGATAAGAAATGGGGTCATTGTAAGAATCGATCAGAATCTGACGGGCGAAGCCCGTTATACAGTAAACGCGGGCGGCAAGATAGCCCTTCCTGCCTTTGCGAACATGCACACCCACGTTCCCATGTCCCTCCTGAGGGGCATCGGGGCTGATCTGCCCCTGATGGACTGGCTTCAGAAGGTCATCTGGCCCCTCGAGGGGGAGTTCGTGTCCCCCGAGTTCGTGAGGGCAGGAACCCTCCTGGGTGTCCTCGAGATGATAAAGTCGGGGACAACCCTCTTCATGGATATGTACTTCTTCGAAGAGGAGGTGGGTGAGGTCGCTGAAAGAGCCGGGGTGAGAGCCGGCCTGGGGTTCGGTATCCTCGACTTTCCCACACGGGTAGCCCGAACCCCCGATGAGTACCTCAGAAGAGCGAGGGAGTTCTCCCTGAACTTCAGGAACAGGGAGAGGATCTTTCCCGTAATATGCCCCCACGCACCCTACACCTGCTCCCCCGAAACCCTCAGAAAGGCGAAGGAGCTTGCAGAGGAGCTGGGTCTGATGCTTCACATCCACGTGGCAGAGACGAGGGAGGAGGTGGAGAGGATCCGGGAGGAGTTCGGCAAAACGCCGGTTCGCCATCTGGAAAGCCTCGGGTTCCTCGGAGACAACGTCCTCTGCGCCCATATGATCTGGCTGGACGAGGAGGAGATGGACATAGTGGCTCAGAGGAAGGTCAAGGTAGCCCACTGTCCGGAGAGCAACCTGAAGCTGGGGTCGGGAATAGCCCCCGTTCCCCGCTACCTCAGAAAGGGGATTCACGTTACCCTCGGAACGGACGGGTCCGCGTCCAACGACAACCTCGATATGCTGGAGGAAACCGCAACCATGGCTAAGCTCCACAAGGGAGTGTCTCAGAATACCACAGCCCTGAATGCGGAAACAGCCCTGAGGATAGCCACGGAAAACGGCTTCTCCGCAGTCGGTATAAAGGCGGGAAAGGTGGAGGAAGGCTACGAGGCTGACCTGATCCTCCTCGATCCCCGGAGCCCCCACCTTCAGCCCCTCTACGACCCGATAGCCCAGACGGTTTACTCCGCCCAGTCCGCGGATATAGACACGGTGGTGTGCAGGGG
>DRNB01000226.1 GCA_011375045.1 Aquifex aeolicus | reverse complement strand
GAGCGGTGAAAACCCGGCACTACTACGAGTTCATGGGGGGAAGATCCCCCCAGCGGGAGCAGACGGAGGAGCAGGCTCGCGAGCTTCAGAGAGTTCTGGGGGAGGGTTACAGGGTCGTTGTCGCCATGAGATACTGGCACCCCTTTACGGAGGAGGCTCTGGAGGCTCTGTTCGAGGAGAGGATAGAGCGGATTGTTCTGCTTCCCATGTATCCCCAGTTCAGCAGGACGACCACAGGCTCCTCCTTCAGGGAGTTCGAGAGGGTTTACAGGAGGGGAGGGTATCCGGAGGTCCCCCTCATAAAGATCCACGATTACCACGACCACCCCCTCTACGTGAAAGCCATGGTCAGGAACATAGAGGAGAGCCTGCCCGAGGGGAAGGACTACTTCTTCCTCTTCTCCGCCCACAGCCTTCCCCTCTACGTCATAGAGGAAGGCGATCCCTATCAGAGGCAGACGGAGCGAACGGTCGAGCTGATAATGGAGCACTTTCCCACCGTGGGATACAGGCTCGGCTATCAGAGCAGGATAGGTCCCGTGAAGTGGCTCGAGCCATCGACGGAGGAGCTCCTCAGGGAGCTGGCGGGGGAGGGGATCAGAAAACTCGCGGTCGTTCCGGTTTCCTTCGTCTGCGAGCACTCGGAGACCCTCTACGAGCTGGATTATCAGCTCAGGCAGTTGGCACAGGAGCTCGGGATCACCTCCTACGTCCGGATACCCACCCTCAGGAGCCACCCTCTTTTTATAGAGGCGCTCGCCCGGATCGTCAGAAGTGCGGAAAGGGAGCATGCGCAGGTGTAAAGCCCCCAGACCGAGGGTAGTGTTCAGCGCCTGCCTCGTCGGTGAGAACGTTCGCTACGACGGAAAGCCGGTGAAGGACAGCTTTGCAGAGGCTCTCAGAGACCACGTGGAGGTGATAGGGGTCTGCCCCGAGATTGAGATAGGTCTCGGAGTTCCCCGGGACAGGATTGTTCTCTTTAAAGAGGGGGACGAACCGGAGCTTGCCCAGCCCTCCACCGGTCTGGTGCTGACGGAGAGGATGCGCCGGTTCAGCGCCGGCTTTCTGAGATCCCTCTCCGGGATAGACGGCTTCCTGCTCAAGAGCAAGTCCCCCTCCTGCGGTCTTTCCAGAGTCAGGATCTACAGGGATACCCGCGCCCGCAGGTTCAGGGGTCTGGGAAGGGGTATCTTCGCCCTCGAGGTTCTCAGGAGGTTTCCCTACCTCCCCGCCGAGGACGAGGGAAGGCTGTCGGACAGGGAAAGGCGCCTCAGGTTCCTCCTCCTCATCTTCGCCCTCGCCCTCCTTAGAGACTCTCCGGACACGGCGGACTTTCACAGGAGGGTGTCTTCCTCATTGAGGATCTTCTCCCCCGGACTGGAGAAGAGGCTGAGGAATCTTCCGGATCCCTCCGCTTACAGGGTCGTGTTCCTGAAGGCTGTCGGGAAGGTTCCCACACCGGTTCTCCTCCGGATGTTCGGGGACTTTGTTCCCCCGTCCCTGCGGAGGTATGTGGATTTCTGAAGGCTGTCGGTGCTGTAAAATTCCCTATAAGGGATCCTGAATGAAATACCGGGAAGGCTGGGTAGTCTTAGCTTTTATTATAATCCTCACCGCGATAATCGTTCCCATCCCCGCCTTTCTGCTGGACATACTCCTCGCCATCAGCATAACCTTCTCACTGGCGGTGCTGGTTTTAACCTTCTTTGTCAGGACTCCCCTCGAGCTGAGCTCCTTTCCCACCATCCTGCTCATAGGAACGCTCCTGAGGCTGTCCCTGAACATCGCCGCCGCCAGAAGGATCCTCCTCTACGGTCATGAGGGAACCCACGCCGCGGGACACATCATAGAGGGTTTCGGCACCTTTGTGGTGGGGGGGGACGTGGTGGTGGGTCTCATCGTCTTCCTCATATTCATAGTCATCAACTTCATCGTGATCACAAGGGGTGCGGAGAGGATCTCGGAGGTCGCCGCCCGTTTCACCCTCGACGCCATGCCCGGAAAGCAGATGAGCATAGACGCGGACCTGAACGCGGGACTCATCACGGAGGAGGAAGCCCGGAGCAGAAGGGAGAAGCT
>DRNB01000225.1 GCA_011375045.1 Aquifex aeolicus | reverse complement strand
TGGCTAAGCTCGCAAGGGAAAAGGGTTTAAAGAACGTCGTGGTAACCGCAGGTTACATAAATCCGGAACCTCTCGAGGAGATGGACAGGTTCATCGACGCCTACAGCGTGGACCTCAAATTCTTTTCCGATGAAGCCTACAGGAAGTACTCTAAAGGCAGGCTCGCTCCTGTGCTGGAGACGATAAAGTATCTGTTCGGAAAGGGAAAGTGGATAGAACTGACCACCCTTCTGGTCCCCCGCTATCTCGATGAAAAACAGCTCAGGGGTATAGCCGAGTGGATAGGAAGGGAGCTTGCAGACTGGGTTCCCTGGCACCTGTCCCGGTTCTTCCCCTGCTACAGGGCTACGGATCTTCCCCCCACACCTCCCGAGGAGCTGGAGAGGGCGTACCGCATCGGAAGGGAGGCGGGTCTCAAGTTCGTTTACGTGGGCAACCTGCCCGGCAACAGACACGAGAGCACCTTCTGTCCCTCCTGCGGCGCGGAGGTGATTACCCGCAGGGTTTACAGGGTGGTGAGGACGGCTCTCGAAGATGGTCGCTGCTCCGCCTGCGGCTTTCCCATAGCGGGGGTGTTTGAGGGGAAGGGATCTCCTTGACAGCCTTAAGAGGCATAACCTAAAATTTTAAACACCTTTTCGGGAGGATATAATGCAGAAACCTGAAAACGTCTACGTCTGGGAAAACGGTGTGCGGGAACCCTCCGGAGGAGAGTTCATAGAGCTGAGAGAGGACAGAACGCTTCGCGTGCCAGACAGGCCCATAATCCCCTTCATAGAAGGGGACGGCATAGGTCCCGAGATAACCCCCGCTATGATACTGGTGGTGAACAGCGCTGTGGAAAAGGCTTACGGTGAATCCAGAAAGATCCTCTGGGTGGAGCTTCTTGCAGGAGACAAGGCTGAGGAGAAAACGGGGGAGAGGCTACCCCAGGAAACCCTCGACTTTCTCAGAAAGGCGGTTGTCGGTATAAAGGGTCCCCTCGGCACACCTGTGGGAAAGGGGGTGCGATCCATAAACTCCGCCCTCAGACGCGCCTTTGACTTCTACTCGGCGGTCAGACCCGTTTACTGGATGGGTCAACCCACACCCATACCCCAGCCCGAAAGGGTCGATGTGGTCGTCTTCAGGGAAAACACGGACGACGTTTACGTGGGTGCCGAGTTCTTTCCGGGAACCGGAGAAGCCCTCAGGGTCCGGGAGTTTCTCCTGAAGGAGATGGGTGCAAAGGAGGAGGGTTTCCCCGAGGATGTGGGGATAACGGTCAAACCGATGAGCGAGTTCAAGACCAAGAGACACGTAAGGAAGGCTCTCAGATACGCTCTGGAAACCGGCAGAAGGAACGTTGCGGTTATCGGAAAGGGAAACATAATGAAGGCGACCGAGGGAGCCTTTATAAACTGGGCGTTCGAGGTCGCTCAGGAGGAGGAGTTCAGGGACAGGGTGGTTACCGATCCCGAGGCTGAACCCTCCGAGGGACAGGTAAAGCTGACCAAGGTTATAACGGACCAGATGCTGATGCAGCTCGTTCTCAGACCGGACGCCTGGGACGTGGTGATAGCCCAGAACCTTAACGGCGACTACGTTTCAGATCTCGCAGCGGCGCTCATAGGCGGTCCGGGTTTTGTTCCGAGTGGAAACATAGGGGACGGCTACGCCCTCTTCGAGAGCACCCACGGAACAGCGTGGGACATAGCAGGAAAGGGTATAGCCAACCCCCTTTCCATAACCCTCTCCGGAGCCATGATGCTCGAGTATCTGGGGTGGAAGGAAGCCGCCCAGAAGATATACACCGCAGTCAGGAAGACCTTCGAGGACAGAGTAGGAACCCCCGACGTGGCGAGCGGTTTCGAAAGGATGGGGGTGTCCGCAAAGGCGGTTTCCACCTACGAATACGCTCAGGAGATTGTAAACAGGATCTAAATTATGGATATGGCACACAGATATATCGAAGTTCTGGAGGGTGTGAGGCTGAATTTGAAGGAACCCCTGAACCGAGAAGGCATAGAGGTTCGATGGGAACAACTACCTTAGAGGAGGTTACGAATGAAGGTAAAGGTCAAGCAGAAGGAGGACTTTCACTTCGTAGGGACAGGACCCGCGGGCAGAGAGGTGCCCATAGACGCTGCGGAT
>DRNB01000224.1 GCA_011375045.1 Aquifex aeolicus | reverse complement strand
CCACAAAGTAAAGGCAGTTGGTAACGCACTTCATAACGCAGGAGGGAAGGAGACCTCTGTCAACTCTTCTGTAGCAGTAATCGCACTTCTCCACCTTCATGGTGGCCGGGTTAAAGGATATGGCTCCGTAAGGACAGGCTATAATGCAGGCTTTGCAGCCTATACAGAGGAGGCTCTCCAAATAAACGATGCCGTCTTTCTCCCTCTTCCTCATGGCGGAGGTTGGACACGCCATAACGCAGGGGGCGGGGTCGCAGTGAAAGCAGTTCATCGGCAGAAAGAAGCTGTCCGCTCTGTCCCCCAAACCCTCCAGACGAAAAACCTTCATGGGTCTGACGTTGGTGTGTTCGAGTTCCTTCTCCTGAAGGCAGGCAACCTCACAGGACAGACAGCCGACGCATCTGTCGAGGTCTATGAGCATTACGGGGCGCTTCATCTTGCTAAGAGGCGGTCGATCACTATCAGGATAAATATGAGGATGGCGGGGGATAGATCGATGCCACCCATGGGGGGCAGGATCCTCCTGAGGGGGGCGAGCATGGGTTCTATGAGCCTGTCTAAATACCAGTAAAATCTGCTCTCCCTCATCTGGGGAAACCAGGAGGCGAGGGCGTGAATGAAAACGAGGACTATAAGTATCTGGATAAGGAGGTGGAGGATTTTGGGAAGCATCACTCGACCCACTCTAAGAGAGCCAGCTCCGCTCCGTCTCCTTTCCTCCTGTCGGGTAGCTTTATAACCCTCACGTAACCGCCGTTTCTGCCTTCGAAGCGGGGGGCTATGTCCTCAAAGAGCTTCTTGACCACCCGCCTGTCGGGGAGCATGCGGAGAGCCTGCCTGCGGGCGGACAGATCCCCTCTCTTGGCGAGGGTTACCAGCTTCTCCACAAAACCCCTGACCGCCTTGGCTCTCTCCGTCGTGGTCTCTATCCGCTCCTCCAGAATCAGCGCTCTGGCAAGGCTTCTGTAAAGGGCGAGTCTCTGCTCCTTTGTTCTGTCGAACTTCTTCTTCTTTACCCTGTGCCTCATCTCTCATCACCTCTTGCTTTCTATGTTCAGTCCGAGCTGAAGTCCCATCTGTTTGAGGGCTTCCTTTATCTCCGCAAGGGCTTTCCTTCCTATGTTCTTGGTGCTCTTCAGCTCCTCCTCGGTCATCTGCACAAGGTCCCCTATGGTCGTTATACCCATCCTCTTGAGGGAGTTGAGGGCTCTCTGGGATATGTCGAGCTCCTCGATGGAGAGGGTCAGCTTTTCTGAAAGCTCGTCGACGGGTATGGGCTCCTCGAGGGTGGGGACTTCGTAGGATATGTGCTCGAGGAGGGACAGGTGCCTCTGGAATATCTGAACAGCCTCCTTGACAACGTCCTCTGGGGATCTGGTTCCGTCCGTCAGCACCTCCATTCTGAGACGTTCGTAGTCGGTTTTTTCACCGACCCTTATCTGCTCTATCCTGTAGCTGGCGAGCTTTACGGGGGAGAAGTCCGCATCCAGAAGGATCCACCCTGTTTCCCCTATGGTTTCCATCTCCTCCGCCAGGACATAACCCTTGCCACGCTCTATCTTTATCTCTGCGTTGAACTCCACCTCGGGGCTGGTCAGGGTGGCTATAACCTTCTCCGGATTTGCCACCTCCACGTTGGGGGGCAGGGTTATGTCGCCTGCCTTGATCTCCCCCTCACCCTTCTTCTTGAGGTAGAGGATCTCCACCTCCGAATCCCTGAGGTTGAACCTTACCCCCTTTATGTTGGCGATTATCTCTACCACGTCCTCTGCAACGCCTTCGAGGGAGGAAAACTCGTGGTAAACCCCGTAGATCTTGACGGCTGTAACGGCGGTTCCGGATATGGAGGAAAGGAGAACCCTCCTGAGGGCGTTTCCCAGCGTGGTTCCGAACCCCCTCTCCAGAGGTTCGACAACAAAAACACCCTTTCTTCTGTCCTTGGTTTCCCAGTAAATTTTGTTAGGGTAAACAAATTCGTTCAGCATCCAGCAACCTCCAGATCAAACCTTGGAATAGAATTCGATAATATACTGAACGTTGACGGGCACCTCCAGATACTCCGTAACGT
>DRNB01000223.1 GCA_011375045.1 Aquifex aeolicus | reverse complement strand
TGGACAACCGCGGGCATAGGTCTCGCGGTGGGGGCGGGGATGTACATCCTCTCCTTCTTCTCCACCCTCGTGATCCTCGGGGTTCTGAGCATCATGAGCAGGATAGAGAGGGAGTTCATCTCCAAAAAGGGGGAGAGGCTTATCAGGATAACCGTGAAGGGCGGTGCCGGGGAAGTGGAGAGGGTAGTGTCCCTCCTCGGGGAGGGAACGGTCAGGAGGATCAGAAGGGAAGGGGATCAGACGGAGATACTCCTCGACACCCCTTACGGGGAGAAGGAGATGAGGGACAGGCTCGGCAGGCTCCTCGAGCTTCCGTCCGTGCTTTCGGTGGAGATCATCTGAGGAGATCCCGCCGGTTGCAGAACTCCATGGCGGCTTCCGGATCCAGCTCTATGCTCCGCAGAACGCACTCCGCGGCTTTCCTGATCACCCGCTCCGCGAGATCGGCTTCCTCGGGGGAAAAGGGGGACAGAACGTAGCGGACAACCTCCTCCTTCCTCTTTGGTCTGCCTATACCTATCTTGAGCCGGGGGAAGTTCTGGGTTTTCAGCTGTTTTATTATGGACTCCACACCCCTGTGTCCTCCTGAGCTACCCTCGAGACGCAGTCGGATCATGCCGAGGGGTAGATCCAGATCGTCGTGAACCACGAGCATCTCCTCCGGCTCCACACCGTACTCCTCGAGGAGGTTCACCACCGCGAAACCGGAGTTGTTCATGTAGGTCTGGGGTTTTGCAAAGAGGACGGTTCTCCCCCCCACGCTGGCTCTGTAAACGTGGGACAGGCACTCCTCCCTCTTCTCCCTGAGCCTGAAACGACGGACGATCTCATCGATTACCAGAAAGCCTACGTTGTGTCGGGTGTTCTCGTATTCCTTTCCGGGGTTACCCAGACCGACAACGAGTCTGATCATTCAGAAGCCTGTTCTTCCTCCCCTGCTTCCTGAACCTCCTCGACCTCAGGCTCGACCACAACAGCCACCGTTTCCTCAGGGTTGTCGAGGATAACGCAGCCCGGCGGAGGCGTTACGTCGCGCACGTGGATAGCCGATCCCAGACCCAGACCGCTCACATCAATGACGATCTTGTCGGGGAGATCGGAAGGCTTCGCCTTGACGGTGAAGGAGTGTGTAAGGACCTCGAAGGTTCCTCCCAGCTCTACCCCTACGGGCGTGCCCCTGAACTCTATGGGAACCTCTACCTCTATCTCCGTTACGTTGGAGAGGTCATAGAGGTCAACGTGGATGGGGTTGTCCCCCAGCCAGCCGAACTGAACCTCCTTGAGTATGCAGACCCTCTTTTCCCCGTTGACGTTTGCCTCCAGGAGGAAGGTTTCTCCGTGGGGAAGGGACATGAAGTCCCTGAGGCTCATCCAGGCGTGCAGGTTCTCCACACCCTTACCGTATATCTCAACGGGGATAAAACCTTCCCTTCTCTTCCTTTTGGTCTCCCCTTTGCTTCCCGGAATCCTTCTGGAAAGCTCCACGCTGACTCTTCTCATGGGTTTTCTCCTCCACGGAACTTTACAGGATTGAAAATTATATCAGTTTTTCCAATTTTATTAAAAGTGAGTCCATGGTAAGGATATTTCTGGCGCGTCAGCCTATACTGGACAGGGAGGGGCGGATATTCGCCTACGAACTCCTCTTCAGATCGAGATACACGGACACGGCGCGTGTGGAGGACGGAAGAAAGGCGACCGCCCGGGTCATAGAGTCGCTGATCAGCTCCTTTGGCCTCAGAAACGTTGTAAGGGACCGGATAGGCTTCATAAACATCGATGAGTCCTCGGACATACTGAAGGTGGTCGAAATCCTTCCCCCCGAACGTATAGGCTTCGAAGTCCTCGAGACCTCCGTGCTCAGCGAGGAGTTCTTCAAAACCCTCAAGAGACTGAAGTCCCTCGGTTACAGGCTGTCGCTGGACGATTTCGTCTACGACGAGCAGGTTGTTCCCTTCATAGATCTGGTCGACTACGTGAAGATAGACGTTCTCAACTGCACCGATGAGGCAGAGATCGAAAAGGTTCTGAAGCTGATACGTGGATCGGAGGCAAAGCTCGTGGCGGAGAAGGTCGAGACCTACCAGATGTACAAAACCTGCCTGAGCATGGGATTCGATTACTTTCAGGGTTTCTTCTTTCAGAAGCCGGAGATCGTCGCCTCGAAGACCATAGAGCCCGCCTACGCCGCCCTCATAAAACTCTACAACCTCGTGGCTACCGAAGCCAGCGTTGTCGAGATAGAAAAGGTTTTCAAAAAGTTCTCGGAGCTGTCGGTGAAGCTCCTTCAGCTGATAAACTCCGCCTACTACGCCCTGCGCCAGCCCATAAAATCTATCAGACACGCTATACTGATGCTGGGATACAGGAACATCCTCCGCTGGATCCTCATTCTGATGTATTCGGTGCGGGACGAGGAGTTCGGATCCGACCCTCTCTTCGAAGAAGCCTCCATCAGGGGTTTCTTTATGGAGAACCTCGCCAAAAAATGTCTGAGGGACAGGGAGGAGGTGGAAAAGGCTTTTATAACGGGTGTTCTGTCGCTCATAGACGTTCTCATAGGTCTGCCCGTCGAATCAGCTCTGGAGGAGCTTATGTTGGAGGACGACATAAAGAGAGCACTTCTGAGAAGAGAGGGTTCGCTGGGGGATCTGCTTACCCTCGTCGAATCAACCCAGAGGGGAAAGGTGGCGGAGCTGACGCCTCTCCTCGAAAGATACAACCTGACCGTTGCGGATCTGCTTCAGGCTCAGACAGACGCCATAAGAATCTACTCGGAGCTCGATTTCTAAACGAACAGGGAGCTTACCGACTCCTCTTCGTGTATTCTCTTTATAGCCTCCCCGAGGAGGGGTGCTACCGAAACCACCCTCAGCTTGCCGAACATCTTGTCCCCCACCGGTATGGTGTTGGTTATGATCACCTGCTCTATGGGGGAGTTGGTGAGCCTCTCCACCGCAGGACCCGAAAAAACACCATGGGTTGCGCAGGCGAGAACTCTTCGGGCGCCTCTGTTTATGAGCATGTTAGCCGCCGCCACCATGGTTCCCGCGGTGTCTATGAGATCGTCCACTATTATCGCCTCCTTGCCCTCTATATCACCGACGACGTCCAGAACCTCCGCCTTGTTGGGTTCCGGTCTCCTCTTGTAGATTATGGCTATACCGCACCCGAGCCTGTTGGCGAGCTGACGCGCCCTCTCGACGCCTCCGGCGTCCGGTGAAACAACGATGGGGTTTTCGAGAATCAGATTCCTCTTCATGAAGTCGTAGATGACGGGCATGGCGGAGAGGTGGTCGACGGGTATGTCGAAGAAACCCTGTATCTGGGGCGAGTGGAGGTCCATCGTAACGACCCTCTGGGTTCCGGCAACCGTTATCAGATCCGCAAGGAGCCGGGCGCTGATGGGCGTTCTGGGCTTGTCCTGCCTGTCCTGCCGGGCGTAGGCAAAGTAGGGTATCACCGCGGTGATCCTTCCGGCGGAGGATCTTCTCAGGGCGTCCACTATGAGCAGAAGCTCCATTATGTGCTGGTTTGCAGGGTAGGAGAGGGACTGAAACACGTAAACGTCGGCTCCCCTGATCGATTCGTTTATGCGGACCCTCACCTCCCCGTCGCTGAACTGGGTAACGAGCATATCCGATATGCTCACACCGAGGTAGCGGGCAACTTCTTCCGCCAGCTCCCTGTTCGAGGTTCCCGTGAGAAGCTTCAGCGGTCTGTTCATCTCTCTTTTAATATATGGCTGGGGTGCCTGGACTCGAACCAGGAACCCCCGGATCCAAAGTCCGGTGCTCTGCCAGTTGAGCTACACCCCAGGCCAGCTTGCGAGCTCAAGAACCCTCCAGCCTCTCAGCCGGGCACCCAGCCTTACCTGAGCCGAGGGTTCACCAATATAAAATACCCCAGAACCGCTCCCGCTGACAAGGGGTTTGAAGCCGAGGCTCCTTAAAAACCTCACCACCTCACCTATCTCGGGGTAGATCTCGCAGGCAAGCTCCCCTAAGGTGTTCCTGAAGAGCTCGAACCTCCCCTCCCCCAGAGCGGCTACCACGCTCTCGGGGTCCACCTCGGGGGTGATGTGTTCCTCCCTCACCCTCCTGTAAACCTCGGCGGTGGAAGCGGAGGTCTGGGGAAGGATCAGGGTTATCTTCAGCCTCAGGGGATCGATCTCTGTGAGGATCTCCCCCCTTCCCCTGCCGAGGGCTGTTC
>DRNB01000222.1 GCA_011375045.1 Aquifex aeolicus | reverse complement strand
GAGGTCAGAAGGGAGATCTCCTCCTGTGTGGGATCCGCAAACCTCCGGAGCTGTGTCAGGTCCCGGAACATCACCGCAAAGGGTTTCCCCTCCCTTCCCTTCAGCTCCCTGAGCCTCCTCACGCTCCCCTCCTCCAGCGCGTTGCAGAGAAGGTGGAAACCTCCGATCCCCTTCAGAGCAACTATCCCCCCCTTCAGAAGAAGCTCCAGAGAGCCCCTCAGCGCCTCCCTTTCTTCAGCCACCACCTTCCCCTCGGAGCTGTAGAGGATCAGCCGGGGTCCGCAGAGGGGACAGGCGTTCGGCTGAGCGTGGAAGCGCCTTCCGGAGGGGTCCCTGTACTCCCTGTCGCAGTCCGGACACATCCTGAAGACGTCCATCGTCGTGTTTGCCCGATCGTAGGGAAGCCTCCTGACTATGGTGAATCTGGGTCCGCAAAGGGTGCAGTTTGTAAAGGGGTAGAGGAACCTGCGGTCGCCGGGATCGAAGAACTCCCTCAGACACTCACCGCAGGTCGCTGTATCCGGCAGAAGGGAGATCCCTATGTCGCCCCCCTCCTCACTCCTCTCTATTCTGAAGTCCCCAAAGCCCGCGGGATCCAGTTCCTCGATCCTCCGGGACCGGATGCGGGACAGGGGGGGTTTCTCCCTCTCCAGCCTGAGAAGGAAGAGATCGAGGGTCTCCTCATCCCCCTCCACCTCTAGGAGGACCCCGGAGGCTGTGTTCTTCACGTAGCCTCCCACCCCCAGATCCCGCGCTATCCTGTAGAGGAAGGGTCTGAAGCCTACCCCCTGAACTGTTCCCTCAAGAAAGATTCTGAGACGCTTCATCCAGCTCCATCTCCAGACTCCTGAGCAGAAGGTCCTCCCCGCGCACCACCTCCGTGTTGGGGGACCCGCATCTGGAGCACAGAACGCTCAGCTCCTCCTTCTCCTCAAAAGCCCCGCAGTTAGCGCACCTTATACTCAGGTTCTCCATCTCGATGACCAGCGTGGCGGAATCCGCGACAGTTCCCTCCTTGATGACCTCGAAGGCTCTCCTCAGAAGCTCCGGCTCCACACCCGAGAGGACGCCCACCACCACCACGATGCGGGTAACCCTCCGGGCACCGTTCCGCCGGACGTGATCCTCCACAAGGTCCATCAGGCTCCGGGCTACGGAAAGCTCGTGCATAGCTTACAAGATAGCTCCCCGGACGGAAGTGTAAAATATACCTCCATCCATGGGATCTTCGAAGCTCAGGGACTACGCGGAGCTGGTCAAGTTCGAGCACACCGTCTTCGCCCTTCCCTTTGCCCTCGCCAGCGTTCTGCTCCTTGCGGAGAGGATCCCCTCCCTCTGGAAGGTGGGGTGGATAGTGGCAGCCCTCGTCAGCGCCCGGACGCTGGGGATGGCGCTCAACAGGCTCATAGACGAACCCTACGACAGACTGAACCCCCGCACAAGGAACTGGCCCCTCGTCTCGGGGAGGGTCTCCCCCTCGGAGGTCAGGAAGCTGATCCTGATCTCGGGAGCCCTCTTTCTCCTCAGCGCCCTCATGATAAACAGGCTCGCCTTCCTCCTCTCACCTCTGGTCATCCTTCTCCTCTGGATCTACCCCTACACCAAGAGGTTCACCCACTTCCCCCATCTGTTTCTGGGAGCGGTTTACCTCCTCATACCGGTGGCTGTGGATGTGGCGCTGAACGCCTCGGTTTCCCTGAACGCCCTTCTGCTGGGGGTAGCCATGGCTTCGTGGGTCTCAGGCTTCGATGTTCTCTACGCCCTTCAGGACTACGAGTTCGACCGCAGACACGGACTCAAGTCCGTCCCCGTCAGATTCGGCATCGGGGGAGCCCTCAGGTTCGCCCGCGTCTCCCACCTGATAACCTTCGCCTCCCTCCTGCTTCTGGGTCTGAGGCACCCCCAGATGGGGAGCGTGTATCTGCTGGGGCTCCTTCTCCTCTCAGGCTTCCTCATCTACGAGCACTCCCTCATAAAGCCCCACGACCTTTCCAAGATAAACAGAGCCTTCTTCACCGTGAACGGCTACGTCAGCATAGTTTTCTTCCTCACGGTGCTGGCGGACAGGATCCTATGATCCGAGGAGTCTCTCTATGTCGGACATCCTCTTCCTGTACTCCTCGTGGGATATCTCCCCCTTCATGAGGAGGTCCGTCAGGAAGTGGATCTCCCTCTCCACCTCCTTCAGCCTGCGTGCCCTCTCCCCCTCCTTGCCCGCCAGTATGTTGTAGAGGAAGTACTCCTCCACCTCGTAGTGCTTAAGATGCTTTCTCAGGGAGGCTATGTCCTTGCTGATTATGAAGCTCTTGAGCTTTTCCAGAAACTCGAAAACCTCCTGTATCTCCTTCCTCCGCTCCGCCCTGAGGAACACCTGTCCGGTGTCGCCCGTCTTCCCCACTATGAGGTAACCCCCCTCGGCGAGCCTGTAGAGTTCGAGGGTTATCCTCAGGTCCTCCAGATCGAAGATGTCGTGGAGGATCTTCTCCTCCCCCTTTATCCCCTTCCCCAGCTTCTCCCTCTCTATGTAATCCTTGAAGGACAATCCTCCGAACACAGCCAGGATCTCCTTGCCGTATTCGTTCGCGAGGTTACCCACGTTGATGGTTACGTAGCTGAGCAGATCCTTGGTGACGAAGTCGAACCTTATCCGGGTTCCGAGGACTATGTCCAGCAGACCCCTTTCGAACTCCACACAGAAGGAGCACATCTTCAGGGAGGTGTTCTCCATGAGGAGGAACTTCATGAGCTCTTTGTCCGGCTTTACCCTTAGAGCCACGGGGGAGCACACCCTCAGAAAGATCTCCTCCTTCTCCTCCTGAACCTCCACGTTTATAACCGTCGATCCCCAGGGGATGAGGAACTCCCCGTCCTCCCGGTAAACCCTGAGGGATCCGAATATCTGATTCAGATACCTCTCCGTGAGGAGGGTTATCCTCTCCAGTTTGCCTTCCATGCGTTTATTTTAACAGCTCCCCCTCCTCCGGACTGTAACCTCTTAGGAACTCCTCACCGCTCACCCTTCTTCCCTTCGGGGAGATGAGCTCCAGAACCCTCACCGCACCCCTCCCGCAGGCTACCCTGAAGCCTTCACCCTTCAGGATCTCCCCCGGTTCCCCCTCGCCTTCGGTGGGAGCTACCCTGAGGATCTTTATCCTCTTCCCCCGGAAGTGAGCGTAAGCGTTGGGGTAAAGACCCCTCACCCTGTCCCTGACGCTGAGGGCGGGAGCCTTCCAGCATATCCTCAGCTCCTCCCTCAGTATGGGGGGAGCGTAGGTCGCCTCCTCCTCCCTCTGGGGAACGGGGGTTATCTTTCCCCTGAACCACAGATCGAGGGTTCTGACGAGGAGATCCGCACCCTTAAGGGACAGGATCCTGGAGAGGGTGAGGCAGTTGTCCTCCTCCTTTACAGGGATCTTCTCCTGAGCGAGGATGTCCCCGGCGTCCAGCCTCTCGTTTACCAGCATTACCGTGTTTCCCGTTACCTTCTCCCCCGCCATGAGGGCGCGTTGGACGGGGGCGGCGCCTCTGAACCTGGGAAGCAGTGAGGCGTGAAGGTTCACAACCCCCCGGGGGGGTATCCTCAGAAACTCCGGCGGGAGGATCCTCCCGTAGGCGACCACCACCGCACAGTCCGGCT
>DRNB01000221.1 GCA_011375045.1 Aquifex aeolicus | reverse complement strand
TCCTCTCGAGCAGGTGGAAGAGATACGCCTTCTACGCCTTCGTTCTGCTCCTCCTTGGAGGTTCCCTCTCCCTCTTCTACACAAGAGCGGTTGTGGTCAAGATGCTGCCCTACGACAACAAGTCCGAGCTCGAGATCGTGCTCGATATGCCGGAGGGAACGACCCTCGAGGAAACCCTGAGGGTAGCCCGGGAGATAGGGGAGTTTGTGTCCCGTCAGAATCTGGTTACGGACTACCAGATATACGTGGGAACACCCGCCCCCTTCAACTTCAACGGTCTGGTCAGACACTACTACCTGAGGAAGGCGCCCCACTTTGCGGAGATACAGGTAAACCTCATAGACAAGCACGACAGAAAGGAGCAGTCCCACCAGTTTGCAAAGATGATAAGGGACCAGATACGGGAGATAGCCTTCAGGAACGGTGCCAAGTACGTGGCGGTGGTGGAGGTTCCACCGGGTCCCCCTGTTCTCTCCCCTCTGGTGGCGGAGGTTTACGCTCCGGAGAGGGATCTTCAGAAGGAGGTGGCTCTCAGGATCCTCGACGTGTTCAGGGAATCCCCCAGCGTAACCGACGAGGGTATATACCTCGAGTCCCCCATGCCCCTCCTTACCTTCCGGATAGACGAGGAGAAGGTAAGGCTGAACGGATTTACCCGGGAGGAGGTTACCCGCACGGTGGAAGCCCTCGTGGCTGGACTGCAGGTGGGGATAATCCAGAGCACCGACACGGAGCACGTTCCCATAAAGATAAGGCTCGCTGAAGGATACAGGCTCCCTGACACCCTTAAGACCCTGAAGCTGGTGAACAGGGAAGGCAGAAAGGTTCCCCTGTCGGAGCTTGTGCACGTTGTGGAGGGAACAGCTCCGGAGACCATATACCACAAAAACCTGCGGAGGGTCATATACGTCGTGGGTGATGTGGCAGGCAGGGAGGAGGCTCCCTTCTACGGTATCCTGTCTGTTCGGGACAGGGTGCTGAATATGAACACCCCCTACGGGGGTGTGGGGGAGCTGTGGATGTCCCTTCCCCTGCTCGAGGACAGGGTTTACGTCAAGTGGGACGGTGAGATGCACATAACCCTCGAGGTTTTCAGGGATCTGGGACTCGCCTTCGGCGTCGCCCTGTTCGTGATGTACGTTCTTATCTTAGCCTGGTTCAGGAGCTTCAGAGTTCCCGGCATCATAATGGCTCCCATCCCCCTCACGCTGGTGGGGATAGTTCCCGGGCACTGGCTTATGGATCAGATAACGGGTAACGTCTTCTTCACAGCCACCTCGATGATAGGCTTCATAGCCCTTGCGGGAATAATAGTCAGGAACTCCATCCTGCTGGTGGACTTTGCGGAGGAAAGGCTCAGGGAAGGGTTGCCGGTTCACATGGCGGTTGTCGAAGCGGGGGTTATAAGGACAAGACCCATCCTCCTCACCGCGGTAGCGGTCGTTATAGGCGCCTTCGTTATCCTGTTCGATCCCATCTTCAACGGTCTCGCCATATCCCTGATCTTTGGAACCTTGGGATCCACAGCCCTGACGCTTGTGCTCATACCCCTCATGTACTACGCCTCCAAGGTGAAGGGACTGCCGCCGGAGAGCTGCCCCACGCCGGAGGAGATAAAGAGGGATCTGATGGCGGACTGAGGTTTCAGGGACATCCTGTTCCGTCCGTTTCAGTCTGGCGACCCTCACAGGCGGAGAAGCAGAAGCCCCAGCCGGGCAGCTTCTCATGAACCCCGTGCACCCTGTAGCTTACAGAGGCTTCACACCCCGAAACCCTGCGCAGTTCGATCCTGACGCCCTTCGATACCTTAAGAGCGTTCGGCTCCGTGTTTGTCCCGTCGGTGAGATCGCACACGGCGGGTCCGTAACCCGAGGAGGGACAGTCCCTGCTCTCCGGAACGCTCCTGTAATCCTCTATGAAGGCTTCGACGGCGAGAGCGGCGTTCTTTACGTCAGCTGTAACGGTTCCCCTGTAAGCCTTCGATATGTATCTGGTGAACATGGGAATCGCCACACCCATGAGAATTGCAAGGATGGCGACCGTAACGAGAAGCTCGATCAGGGTAAAACCTCTATCTTTCCCTCCTCTAATAGCTTCCTCCTTACAGGAAACAGAACCTTCTCGCTCCTTATCTTTCCATCGGCGGTTATGTAAAACTTTCCACCCGCATGATCCCTCAGCCCCGGAGGTATCAGACCCTTCTCCTCCAGCTCCCCTATACCCTCCGGCATTCTGCCGTACCTGCGCCTGAACTCCTCGACCGCCCTCTTTATGAGGAGCGCCTTTCTGAAGGTTTCGAGCCTGCTCCTTAAAGCCTTCTTCATGTTCTCCAGCTTCATGACC
>DRNB01000220.1 GCA_011375045.1 Aquifex aeolicus | reverse complement strand
GAGAGGGGAAGGCTGGAGCGGATGGAGGGACTCGAACAGCTCAGGCTCTTGGAGAAAGGTGTGAGGATAAAGGTTCTCCTTACGGAGAACTTCTACCACGGCATCGATACGGAGGAGGATCTCAGACTCGTGGAGTCGGTCCTAAGCAAATCCGAGGAGGGACAGTATCCTGTCTCTGAACACCACCCCTAAGAAACAGCCTAAGGACAGAAAGGGACCAAAGGGTATGACAAACTGAACGTTCCTGCTGCGCAGAATAGAAGGCAGAGCGAACAGAAGCCCCAGAAGACTGCCCAGAAAGAGGGAGGTAAAAACACCGTAGAGACCCGTAACCGAGCCGATGAAGGCGAGTAGCTTCACGTCGCCGAAGCCGAGACCCTCCATCTTCCTGAACTTCACGTAGTAGAGGTATATGAGCAGGGGTATCAGAAAACCCGCACCGGCTCCGAGGAAGCTCTGAGGAGGGGTTATCCCCTCCCTGAAAAAGGAGGCGACCAGACCGGCGACCAGCCCCGGCAGGGTGATTACATCGGGGATTATAAAAAAGCGCAGATCTATGAGGGAGAGCACCAGAAGGGACGAGAAGAACAGGTACAGGACGAGTCCGTCCGCTCCGGCTCCCCAGCTGTGGTAGGAGTAGAGGGCGAGCAGTCCGGAAGCGAGCTCCACAAGGGGATACTGAAGGGAGATCCTCCCCCCGCAGTGCCGGCACCTGCCCCTGAGCAGAAGGTAGGAGAGCAGGGGAACGTTATCGTACCACCTTATCCCCTTACCGCAGCGGGGGCACCGGGAGGAGGGGAACAGGAGGGACACGTTCCGGGGGAGTCTGTATATGAGAACGTTGTAAAAGCTCCCCAGCACCAGCCCTAACAGGAAAACGACAAGGTAATCCATCAGGTGGTCTCTTCCTGAACCTCCTCTCTGCGGACGAACCTGCTCATATCGAGAACGAAGGAGGAAGCGACAAACACGGAGGAAAAGGTCCCCACAACCACGCCCACCACGAAGGCGAACATTATGTTGGACAGAGCGTAACCCCCAAGGACGAAAAGCGTGAGGGCTGTGGCAAAGGTAGTCAGGGAGGTCATCACGGTTCTGGAGAGGGTCTGGTTTATGGACAGATCCATCACATCTTCGAAGGGCAGGTTTTTCCTCACCCTGAGGTTTTCCCTTATCCTGTCGAAGATCACCACCGTATCCGCAACGGAGTAGCCCGCAACGATCAGAAGGGCGGAGACGACCTCGAGGTTCACCTCCCTGTAGGTGAGGGAGTAAGCCCCCACCACTATCAGAACGTCGTGAATCAGGGCGAGCAGCGCTCCCACACCCCAGACAGGTTTAAACCGCACAGCCAGATAGAGGAGAATACCGCCGAGGGCGGTGAGAATGGCAAGGATGGCTTTCCTCCTCAGCTCCTCGCTGATAACTCCTCCTATGCGCTCTTCCCTTATCAGCTCGTAGGCTCCGAAGCTCTTGAGGGCGTTCCTCACCGCGGAGACCCTCTCTCCCCTCCTGATCTTCACAATGAAGGTCCCGTCCCTGGTCTCCTGCACCAGAAAGGATTCCAGCCCCTCCGCCTTCAGGGCTTTTCTCAGCTCACTTATGGGTGGGGTCTTTTCGAAGCGGACCTCCACCACACTTCCGCCGGTAAAGTCCAGCCCGAGGTTCAGACCCCTCGTAAAGAGAAGCGCCACGCTCCCCATAACAAGCAGAATGGAAGCAACGTAGGTGGCAAACCGGTAACGGAGAAATCTGAACCTTATATCCATCTCAGATAAGTTTGCACCCCGTATTTATAAGACCGAAGTTACCCCCCTTCTTTCTGTAAAGGATTCTGAGGTAGCCTGTCTCAATATCCACGAAGGGAATGAAGAAGGCTCCCGTTGCCTCGAGTTCGAACCTGGCGTCCTCCACGCTCATGGGTTTTTCGAGGGCAAGCTCCTCCTCAACTATGAGGGGTCTCTCCCTCTCCTCCGGCGGCAGGGTTTCCGGCGTGTGAAGCTGTTCCTTTATCTTTGCAGATTCCCTGCGCCTTTCGAGCCTCCTCTGCTTCAACTTGATAAGCTGACGCTCTATCTCATCGAGAACCTGATCCAGAGCTGTAAAGACGTCCGCGTCCTCCTCCCAGGCGTGGATGGAACCGTGGGGGACGTTCTTGAGGTACATGTGCATATCCACCCTGTAAACTGTGGGCTGGCTGTTTCCGGCGTAACCCTTGTGTCGTGATCTGACGCTGGAGATGGAAACGATCACCTCCACCTGATCCTCCCCCGCCTCCTTCAGATATCTGTGAAAACGCCTCAGCTTCGCCTCTATAAAGCTCTTCATGGCATCGGTTATCTGAACGTCAACGCCCCTGAACTCTATATTCATCCGCCTTACCTCCGTGGATTTACTATTTTACTACCTGCGTGGGATCTGCAACCTTGCTACCCTGTAACCCCTTCCCCCCAGAAGGCTGCCGGGTCTCACCCCCCCTCCAAAGGGCTGGGTTTCCTCAAAGCTCAGAGGAACAAAGAGGACATCCTCAGCCACGTTGGGGGTCAGCTTAAGCTTCAGACTCACGCCTGAAAACTCCACGCTGTCCTTAACGCCCAGAAGCTCCGCTGTTCTCCCGTTGAGCAGGGCGATCTGCTCCGGTTCGAGCTCGTGGGTCCACAGACTCCAGTGTCCCGTCTCATCGGTGAGGGTGCTGTCGCACACCAGAAACACCCCCTCTTCCTCCAGAGGTGCGGGTTCGATCTCTCCGTCCCAGTCCTCGATAAAGGGTGCGGGCAGGATAGCCCCCTCCTCCGGATCCACCTCCCGGTCCGGAAGCACTCCGGCGGGATCGATACTTCCCCCTGTAAAGGCGAGCAGAAGATCGGCTGGATCGCACACCCCCTCCGGAGGGTCCAGCACCCTTGGGGACGTGTAGAGCGACCCGAAGGATGTTCTGTATCCGGTAAACTCCCTTTCGTGAAAGAAGGGTACGGGAACCAGAAGATCCGCCCAGTGGGAGGTCAGGTTGGGAAAGTGGGTAAGGTGAAGCACCTTCCTTTCCCTCAGGAGGCGAAGCTCCTCATGGGACATGTGCACCGCCGGGTTACCGAACAGAACAAAGGCGTCGTAGCTCTCTAAATCTCTGAGGAAGTCGGGAAGCTCCCTGAGTTCGAAGAGGGACACGTCCCCCACCACCGCGTAGTCGATCCTGACTCTGCGCCTTATCCGCCTCAGCGCGGAGATAACGTTGTCCCGCCAGGGGGATCTGAGGAGGGTTTCACCCACAAGTATAAGAGAGCTGTCGCTGATGGAGGTAAAGGCTTCTACGAGCCTGACCGCTTCCTCTTCCAGAGCCTGGCTCCTTCCCTCGAGAGCCTCCGCAAGCTCCTCGAAGAACCTCACCGCGGCGGGCGGTTTCAGAAGGAGGCGGGCGGTTGCCTTGGCGGAGGCTGTGGTGAAGCGGGAGGAAACCGCCACTATGTAGGCGGAGCGCTCGAAGGCGTCCACCAGCCACCGGGCTGTCATGGGTTCCGAGAAAACAGGTTCACACTCGAGGAGAAGGATAACCCTCTTGGAGGACCAGAGCCGGGGCTTCAGGGTGGAGCTGGCAAAGGGAAGGTAGAGGGCGTCCCCGTAAACGTGCTTCGTCAGCGTACGGGCTGCCAGATAATCCTTCAGGTCCGTATGTCTCCCCAGGAACACGGCGATCCTTCCCCGGAGGTTTTTCTCCATCCAGTCGAGAACCTCCGCCCGTCCCACACTCCTCCAGCTGTCCCCCTCCCGCAGGAGAGGGTGCCGGAGCCGGAGGGGGCTGAAGGGAGCTCTCTGAAGGAGGGTTATCCCCCTGCTGCAGAGGCTACCGACGTTGTTGGGGTGGTGAGGGTGTCCGTAAACGTCCACCAGATCCCCGCCCTTCAGATAGGCTATGTAGCCGCAGGCGCACCCGCAGCCGAAGCAGATCCCGCATTTTACCCTGTCGAAATTCCGGACAGTAAGGGGAACGTTGGTGGGCTTCACCGGCGGTCGTCCTCTCCCCGGGCTTCCTCCTCGCTTCCCATCACGCCCATGATGTGGTAGCCGTTATCCACGTGGACAACCTCTCCCGTAATAGCCCTTGCCCAGTCGCTACAGAGGAACACCGCGGCATCGCCGACCTCCTCTATGGTTATGGCTCTCCTGAAGGGATTGACCTTTACCGTGTGCTCCATCAGAAGATGAAAACCCGTAATGCTGTATGCGGCGAGGGTCTTTACGGGACCGGCGGATATGGCGTTTATCCTGTGTCCCTGCTTGGCAATATCGTAGGCGAGGTACCTGACCGTGCACTCGAGCGCCGCCTTGGCGATGCCCATCACGTTGTAGTGGGGAACCACCTTCTCCGCTCCGTAGTAAGAAAGGGTAAGGATGCTCCCCTTCCTGCCCTCCATCAGGGGAAGGAGGCTTCTGGTCATGGCTATGAGGGAGTAAACGGATATATCGAGGGCTACCTTGAAGCCTTCCCTCGTGGTGTCTATAACGCCCCCTTTGAACTCCTCCTTCGGGGCGAAAGCTATCGAGTGGACCAGTATATCGAGACCCTCCCAGTTTCTCCTGAGAACCTCAGCCAGAGCGTGTATGTCCTCATCGTAGGACACGTCGCATCTGATCACGAGATCGCTGCCAAGCTCCTGAGCGATCTCCTCCACACGCTTCCTCAGCTTGTCGTTTGGATAGGTAAAGGCGAGCTGGGCGCCTTCCCTGTAAAAGGCTTTGGCTATACCGTAGGCTATGCTCCTTTCGTTCGCGACGCCCGTTATGAGCGCCTTCTTCCCCTCAAGAAGTCCCATCCGCTAACCTCCTTCGAATTTCGTGTTCCTGAATCAGTTTTCCCTGAGAATCGCAAGCGCTGACTCTACGTCCCCCCCCTCGTGGACTATCTTTGCCATGGCTCTAACCATGATGGAGGGTTTTTTCGCCTGAAATATGTTTCTTCCTATAGATAGCCCCGAGGCTCCAGCCCTTATGGCTCCGTAAACCATTTCCAGAACGTCCCTCTCGGACTTCATCTTGGGACCGCCCGCTATCACAACAGGTATCGGAGCGCCCTCCACAACCCTGCCGAAGCTCTCCGGATCGCCCGTGTAGGGAACCTTTACCACGTCGGCTCCCAGTTCGGCTCCTATCCGCGCGCAGTGGGCAACCACCTTGGGATCGTACTGATTCTCTATCTTGGGACCCCTCCCGTAAACCATCGCAAGCAGGGGCATCTGCCACTCCTCACAGGCTCGCGAGACAACGCCGAAGTCCCTGAGCATATCCCGCTCCATATCCGCTCCGATGTTAACGTGAATGGAAACTGCGTCCGCTCCCAGCCTTATGGCTTCCTCCACCGAGCAGACGAGCACCTTGTCGTTCCTGGAGGGGGACAGATCCGTTGAGGCGGAAAGGTGAACGATGAGTCCTATATCCCTGCCTCCTCCCCTGTGTCCCGCCCTCACCATACCTTTGTGGAGCACTACGGCGTTTGCTCCCCCTTCAGCCACCTCATCGATCGCCCACTTTATATCCACTATACCTTCTATAGGTCCTGAGCTTACGCCGTGGTCCATGGGGACCACTATGGTCCTCCTCGTTGTCCTGTTCATTATCCGCTCGAGTCGAACCGCCTTACCGATACCCATCCTTTAACCTCCTCGGAAGCTGAAGGTGATTTCCCCCACCTGCACCTCACTATCCTCCACCTTTTCGAACTTTATAGCCCTTACGTAAGACAGGAGGATACTATCTATATTAACATCTCCGCTTCTCTGAAGGAGAAGAGCTTTAACCACCCGTCCCTCCGGAGAAACCCATATCCTGACCCTTACCGCACTGGGAAACTCCTGAGATATAAGCTCCGGAGCGGGGGGAGTGTAAACGATCTTCCTCGTCCCCCCTCTGATCTTCACCTGACCTCCGGAAACAACCGCGGACAGGGCACCCACCTCCTTTCTTTCCTCCTT
>DRNB01000219.1 GCA_011375045.1 Aquifex aeolicus | reverse complement strand
CCCCTTGCCCCCGTCTTTCTCCTCACGGCTTCCGCCGCTATCTCCCTGAGTGCCCTGTCGGTAAACTCTAACTCCACGCCGTCGAGCTCGAAGAGCTTTCTGTACTGCTTGACGAGGGCGTTTTTGGGTTCCACAAGTATCCTCACGAGATCCTCCTCGGAGAGCTCATCGAGGGTCGCTATTACGGGTAGCCTGCCTATGAACTCGGGGATAAGTCCGTACTTGATGAGGTCGTCCGGCTCCACAAGGGAGACCACGTTTTCCTCGTCGCTCACCCTCTTTATGGAGGATTCGAAACCCATCGTGGATCTGCCTATCCTGTGCTTTATGATCTCCTCCAGACCCACGAAGGCTCCGCCACATATGAAGAGTATGTCCGTGGTGTCTATCTGGATAAACTCCTGATGGGGATGCTTTCTCCCCCCCTGAGGGGGCACGTTGGCTACGGTCCCCTCGATGATCTTGAGGAGAGCCTGCTGCACACCTTCCCCCGAGACGTCTCTGGTTATCGAGGGGTTTATGCCTGACTTCTTGGCTATCTTGTCTATCTCGTCGATGTAAACGATCCCCTTCTGGGCAGCGTCCACATCGTAACCGCAGTTCTGGAGAAGACGCGTGAGGACGTTCTCCACATCCTCGCCCACGTAGCCCGCCTCTGTCAGTGAGGTGGCGTCCGCTATGGCAAAGGGAACGTTGAGGATCTTGGCAAGGGTCTTGGCGAGAAGGGTTTTACCTGAACCTGTGGGTCCTATCAGCAGTATGTTGCTCTTCTCCACCTCTACCCCGTCGAGACCAAGACCAGCCTCCTTCGCCTTTATCCTTTTGTAGTGGTTGTAAACCGCAACGGACAGAACCTTCTTAGCCCTCTCCTGTCCTATAACGTAGTCGTCGAGGATCCTCTTTATCTTCTCCGGCGTGGGGAGATCCTCTAAATCGACCTCGTAGCTCTCCGCCTTTTGCTCCCTCACTATGCTGTGGCACTTCTCCACGCACTCATCGCATATGAAGGTGTTCGAGGGTCCCGCTATGAGGACGAGGGCGTCCTCCTGAGGCTTCCCGCAGAACGAACATCTCTGTTTTCCCTGCTTCATCTTTCTCATACCTCTGATGTAAGTTACGTTAATTACTCTCTCTTTTCAATAACCCTGTCTATAACCCCGTAGTCCCTTGCCTCCTCCGCGGACATGAAGTAATCCCTTTCGACGTCCTTCTCTATCTTATCTATCGGTTGCTGAGTGTGTTTCGCCAGTATCTCGTTGAGCATCCGCTTGATACGCTTTATCTCCTCCGCGTGGATGATTATGTCCGTAGCCTGTCCCTGAATACCGCCTATGGGCTGGTGGATCATTATTCTGGAGTGGGGGAGAGCGTATCTCTTACCCTTTGCCCCTGCGGCGAGCAGAACCGCTCCCATGGAAGCTGCCTGCCCGATGCATATGGTTACCACATCCGGCTTTATATACTGCATGGTGTCGTATATCGCCATTCCGGAGGTTACAGACCCTCCGGGTGTGTTTATGTAAAGGTATATGTCCTTCTCTGGATCCTGAGATTCCAGAAAGAGCAGCTGTGCCACTATGAGGTTTGCCACGTGGTCGTCGATGGGAAAGCCGAGAAGAACTATACGATCCTGAAGCAGGCGGGAGTATATGTCGAACGCCCTCTCCCCCCGGGGCGTTTGCTCTATAACTATGGGGACAAGCTGGTTAAGAACCTCCTTCATCTTTATCTTCCTCCTCCTTGGTTTCTTTCTCCACAACCTTAACTCTGGAAACTATATCCTCAAGAGCCTTTCTTCTGAGGGCATCCGACCTTACAACGTCCATGAGCTTTTCCTTTTCGAAGTAATCCCTGACCTCCTCCTTGGTGGTGTTCATCTGCTCAGCCAGCTCCTTTATCTGCCTTTCTATATCCTCCTCTGTAACCTCTATGCCCTTTTCCTTTGCGTACTTGTCGAGTATATACCTGAGTTTTATGTTAGCCTCCGCCCGGGGGAGGAACTCCTGTGCCATAGCTCTGTAATCCAGATAGCGGGTATCGAGACCGAACTGCTGGAGCTCCCGGACCCTGTTCTCTATCATCATGGAGATTTCCCTGTGGAGCAGGGTTCTGGGAACCTCTACATCGTGCAGGGATATGAGCTTCTCCGCAACGGCGGACTCTACCATCGACCTCCTGACCCTGTCGAGATCCCTGCGCACCTCCTCCTCTATCTTCTTCTCCGCCTCCTCCCAGTTCTGATAACCCAGCTCTCTGGCAAACTCGTCCCCTATCTCCGGGAGAACCTTCTCCTTCACCTCTTTGATCTTTACCCTTATGTTGGCTCTGCCTATCTCCTTCCCCTCCTGATCGAACAGGGGAAGGTTTTTTAGCTCCACCTCCTCACCCGCCTTTCTGCCCACCATGGCTTTTTCCAGTTCTTCCCTGAACATGTTCTGCCCTACTATGCCGGAGGTTTCCCCGCTGACCTTCTCCCCTTCCCCCTCCTCCTTTATCTCCTCCACCTCGTACTCTATGGTTACAAGATCGCCTTTCTCCACACCCCTGTCCTCCACGGGTTCCCAGAGGGCGTGGTCTTCCCTGAGCTGTTCTATCTTTTTCCTTACAAGCTCATCGCTGAACTCTACCTTGGGTATCTCCACCTCGAGGTTTTCCACGTCCTTTAGCTCGAACTGGGGTGGAACCTCGAAGCTTACCGTATAGGTCAGCTTTCCCTCCTTCTCCTCGAGATCCACCTTCTCCAGGTAAACGTCGGCTACCGGCGTCAGCTGACTCTCCTTTATAGCCGATTCGAGGGTCTGGTTGGCGACCTTCTTGCCTACCTCCTCCCTTATGTAATCCCTGTACTTTGCTCTGATCAGCCACAGGGGTGCGGTTCCTTTTCTGAAGCCCTGTATCTCTACGTTCTGCCTCAGTTTTTCGTAGATTTCATCGAGGGCGTCCCTGACCAGACCGCCCTCCACCTCCACAGTTAAAGCTTTGAAGAGTCCTTCCCTTTCCTCGGTCTTGACCTTCATTAAAGACCTCCCGACTTCGTGCGGGTGGAGGGAGTCGAACCCTCACGCCCCGAAGGGCACGGGATCCTAAGTCCCGCGCGTCTGCCAGTTCCGCCACACCCGCTAAGGGGGATATTATAAACCCTTTTTACCCTCACTCCCCTCTATCACCGCTCCGCCGAGGAGGGTATCCCCCTCGTAAAAGGCTATGATCTGACCGGGAGCGACACCCCTTACCTTTTCCTTCAGCTTTACCCTGAACCCCGAAGGGGTCCTCTCCACACTCTCCACGGGCACAGGCTTCTGTCTGTACCTTATCTGGGCGGTTACACTCCTCCAGAGGTTCATCGGAACGTGGAGGTTTATCTCCCCCGTGAGCACCGTGTCCGTGTAGAGAAACTCCTCCTCTCCCACCACGACTGTGTTCGTTTCGGGGTCGAGGTGGAGAACGTAGAGGGGTCTCGGGTAGGAGATACCCAGTCCCCTGCGCTGTCCGACGGTGTAGTTGAAGATTCCCCTGTGCCTTCCGAGGACAGCTCCGGACACGTGTTTTATGGGTCCCTCCTGCGGACCGACGAGCTGGGACACGAACTCTCCGGGGCTTTTCCCCATGAGGAAGCAGACCTCCTGAGAATCCCTCTTGTCCGCAACCTCGAGCCTGTGTCTTCTGGCTATGTTCCTTACCTCCTCTTTGGTAAGCTCTCCGAGGGGAAACTCCAGAAGGTCGAGATCCTCCTTTCTGACAAGGGCGAGGAAGTAGGACTGATCCCTGCTGCGATCCCTGGCTCTTTTCACTACTCTTCCCGTGCGGGGGTTGTTCTCTATCTTTGCGTAGTGTCCCGTGGCAAGTTTGTCTATGTCCGCCACCATCTTCAGATAGCGAGCGAAGTATCCTGTTTTGACCTCCCTGTTGCAGAGGGCGCAGGGGTTGGGGGTCTTTCCGGAGGAGTAGTCCCTTACGAAGGGCTCCACGACCTTTTCCCGGAAGATCTTCTCCCAGTCGAAGGTCAGGTGGGGGATACCGAGCCTCTGGGAAACCAGCGCCGCGTCCCTGACATCTTCAGGGGAGCAGCACACACCCTTCGGTATCTCTACCCCGCACTCCTCGGCGGTGTGGAAGCGGAGCGTAACTCCTATTACCTCGTATCCCTTTTCCTTCATCAGGAGAGCGGCGACGCTGCTGTCCACGCCTCCGCTCATACCGACAGCCACCCTCATCCCTTACTCTGAATTTATCCTCCGGACGCTACCGGCGGGATGAGGAGCCTCACCCCCTTGCGGATCTTTCGAGGAACCTCCTTATCCTCTCCCCCCACAGCCTCGCCTCGTGGAGGATCTCCTCCTCGTCGAGGGTTTTGATCTCCCTCTTTTCCATGAGAACCCTTCCCCTGCACACCACCGTGTCTATATCCGCGGACTGGGCGGAGTAAACCGTCTGGGCTATCGGGTCGTAGAGGGGCTGAAGGTGGGGGCTCCGGGGATCGAGGAGGATCAGGTCAGCCTCGTAGCCTTCCTCCACCT
>DRNB01000218.1 GCA_011375045.1 Aquifex aeolicus | reverse complement strand
TCCGTTCCGAAGAAACCCTCCACCTCGGGGAGCTCCTTCTCGAGCTCCCTTCTGTACCTCTCCACAAGGCACCCCATCACGAGAACCCTCTTTCCCCGGGAGGCGGCGTCGAGGATCGCCTCCACCGACTCGATCTTAGCCTCCTCCACAAAACCGCAGGTGTTTATAACTATGCAGTCCGCCGCCTCGAGATCCGGGGTAAGCTCCGCTCCCGCGCTCTTCAGCTTTGCAAGGAGCACCTCGCTGTCGACGAGGTTCTTGGCACAGCCGAGGCTGACAACTCCAATACGCATCCTTAGAATTTTAAATTTTAATTATGGAGAGGATAGAGGAGCTGGGGCTTCTCGTCGACTGGGAGAGGGGAAGGATATACAGGGACGGCAGTGTTCTCGACCGGCTTCTGGAAACCTTCGGCGGTTCGGGGAGGAGGGACCTTTCGGAGGATCCTCAGATCAGGAGAAAGGTGGTGGAGCACAGGATCAGACGCCTCTACAGGAGGGCGGTGGAGCTGGGAAGGACGGATCTGACACCGGCGGAGGGTGTGAAGGTTTCCTTCCTGCCTGACCGTGTTGTGGTGGACTCCTCCCGGTTCAGGGGGGAGGTAACACCCGCGGAGCTGATCCTTCTGGACAGGGAGCGGGGGCTGAAGGAGAGGAGGGAGGTGAACCTCAGGGAGCTTCACGGCTTCTTTTGGGAGCTGGAGAGGCTTCTGGAGGAAAGACCCTCGACCGCACCAGAGGGCTTCGGAAGGGAGGCTCTGTGGATGGGAGCGGGTCTGCTGAGCGGACTTCTCATCTCCGAGCTTCTGCATCACGGACACGAGGGAGAAGCTCCCGATTACGAACCTCCGGATCCGTCCGTGTCCTTCGACGACTTCGATCTTATATAAGCCATCCCCTTCCAGTAGATAAGGAGAACCGCGTGCACCAGAAGGAGGAGGAGGATAAGGGCGAGGACATCACCCATGGTGGGGGTCTCCCGTTCCTTCCCGGAGCAGTTCCTTTATCCTGTGTATTCTGTGCAGGGGCTCCAGATAGTCCATTTCCCCCCTTTCTATTCTGTCCATCGCCGCCTCGAGCTCCCGCGTCAGCTCCTCGCTCACGTAGTCGGGATAGTGCTCCCTGAGGTAGCTGTATATCCGGATACCCATGCGGGTGGGGACAAGTCTGCCTCCTGACTCCCTCACGTAACCCCTGTCCAAAAGAGTCTGAACTATCTGGGCGTAGGTGGAGGGTCTTCCGAGTCCCCTTCTCTTCATCTCCTGAATCAGACTCCCCTGAGTGTAGAGGGGAACCTTGGGGATCTTCCTCAGCTCCCCCTTCTCCACCGTAAACTTTCCCTCCCTTCGAAAGAGCCTGAAGGTCTTAAGGGTAAGGTCGAAACCGTGTTCCCGGATCTCCGTTACCACCTCCTCGCTCCAGCTGTAGTAGGGGAGCTTCAGGCTCAGTTTCTCCACCACCACACGGACGGGCTTCATCTGGGAAGCCATAAAGCGTCTGAACACGAGCTCGTAGAG
>DRNB01000217.1 GCA_011375045.1 Aquifex aeolicus | reverse complement strand
CCTCGTTCCCGTTTACAGGGAGGTCCTCCTGAGCCTCAGGAACGCCGGCTGTCAGAGGGTTCACTTCGAGGAGCCCGCCCTCGTTCTCGATACGGAGGACTGGCACTGGGATCTGGTCGAGGAGGCTTACAGGGAACTTTCCCAGACGGGGGTGAGCCTCGCCCTCTTTACATACTATGACAGCGTATCGAACTACGAGAGGTTCGTCTCCCTTCCCGTCCAGTCCCTTCATCTGGATCTGGTGTCCAACAGGGAAAACCTCGAGAATCTCAGGAAACACGGCTTCCCCGCGGACAAGGGTCTCATCGCGGGTGTGATAAACGGCAGACAGCCCTGGAAGGCTAACCTCCGAAAGAAGCTGAAGCTGGTGGAGGAGCTATCGAAGATAGCGGAGAATCTGGTGATCTCCAACTCCTGTCCCCTCTACCACCTCCCCGTAACGGTGGAGCCGGAGGAGGATCTGCCCGAGGGTCTCAAGGAGAGGCTCTCCTTCGCAAAGGAGAAGCTGGGGGAGCTGAAAACCCTGCGGGACGCCCTCAACGGTTCGGAGAGCGCCGTGGAGAAGGTGAAGGAGTCGGAGAAGATACACACGGAAGCCTTCGGGGAGAATCCGGAGGTTCGCAAAAGGATAACCTCCCTCAGGGACGAGGACTTCAGAAGAGATCTGCCCTACAGAGAAAGGGAGAAGATCCAGAGGGAGGAGCTTAAACTGCCCCTCTTCCCCACAACGACGATAGGCTCCTTCCCCCAGACGGAGGAGGTGAGGAAGAAGAGGACCGCTTACAGAAACGGCAGGATCTCCGAGGAGGAGTACAGGGACTTCATAAGGAAGCAGATAGAGCAGGTGATCTCCTTTCAGGAGGACGTGGGACTGGACGTTCTGGTTCACGGGGAGTTCGAGAGAACGGACATGGTGGAGTTCTTCGCCTTCAAGCTGGACGGCATAGCGACCACAAAGCACGGCTGGGTTCTCTCCTACGGATCGAGGGTTTACAGACCCCCCATAATCTACGGAGACGTCTCCAGACCCGGACCCATGACCCTCGAGGAGATAACCTACGCCCAGTCCCTCACGGACAAACCCGTCAAGGGTATGCTGACCGGACCCGTTACCATACTTAACTGGAGCTACTACAGGGAGGACGTCCCCAAGAAGGAGATAGCCTACCAGATAGCCCTCGCCCTTCTGGACGAGGTGAGGGATCTCGAGGAGGCGGGGATCAAAATAATCCAGATAGACGAACCCGCCTTCAGAGAAGGGGTCCCCCTCAAGAGAAGGGACTGGCAGGAGTACTTCAGCTGGGCGGTTAAAGCCTTCAGGCTCTGTTCGAGGGCAAGACCCCGCACCCAGATACACACCCACATGTGCTACTCCGAATTCAACGAGATCATAGAGTTCATATACCAGATGGACTTCGACGTCATCTCCATAGAAGCCTCCCGGAGCAAGGGTGAGATAATAGAAGCCTTCGAGCGCTTTAAGGGATGGGACAGGCAGATAGGCATAGGGGTTTACGACATCCACTCTCCGGCGATACCCACCAAGGAGGAGATGAAGCTGGTGGTGGAGAGAGCCATGAAGGTCCTTCCCAGGGAACTCCTCTGGGTGAACCCCGACTGCGGACTCAAGACGAGGAGGTGGGAGGAGGTGGAACCCGCCCTCAGAAACATGGTGGAGATGACCAGGGAGCTCCGGGAAGAGGTGCACGCGGGGGTCTGAGTGGGCTACCGAACTGTTGCGGACATATTCTCCCAGATAAGCGGGACCTACGATTTCTTCCTGAAGGTGGCAACCGCCGGCAGGATCCACAGCTGGCAGAGGGAACTTGTGTCCCTGATGAACCCCGGCGGAAACTGGCTGGATGTGGGAACGGGAACCGGCGAGGTTCTCCTCAAGCTGGGGGAGAACTACGAGGGTCTGAGGGTGGGTGTCGATCCCTCCCTTGAGATGCTCAGGATAGCAGATCAGAAGTGCGGTAGCTGTTTCTTTGTGCAGGGGATAGGGGAAGCCCTGCCCTTCAGGAACGGGAGCTTCAGCAACGTAAGCCTCTCCCTCGTTTTCAGGCATCTCGAGGACAAGATGGCTTTCCTGTCCGAGGCAAACAGACTGCTTGCTGAGAACGGACGCCTTGGTCTCATAGACATAGGGAGGTTCAGGGGAACCTTCCTCCTGCTCCTGCTCATGAAGACGCTCCTCAGACCCCTCGGGGTCCTCCTGTTCGGGCGGGACAGGTGGAGCTTCTTTATCCACTCCGTAGAGGAGAGCTACTCCATCGAGGAGATAGAGAACATGCTCAGACTGAGGGGTTTCCGCATCCAGGAGGTCAGAAAAAGGTTCCTCGGCGTGGTTTACATAGTGGTGGCGGTCAGAACTGCCTCAGGAACCTGAGATCGTTTTCGTAGAACAGCTTTATGTTGTCTATGCCGTAGAGCAGCATGGCGAGGCGCTCGACCCCCATCCCGAAGGCGAAACCCTGATAAAGCTCCGGATCTATCCCGCAGTTTTCCAGCACGGTGGGGTGAACCATACCGCACCCCATCACCTCCAGCCACCCGCTCTCCTTGCAAACCCTGCACCCCTCCATGTCGCAGATGACGCACCCTATATCGACCTCCGCCGAAGGTTCCGTGAAGGGAAAGTAGGAGGTTCTGAACCTCACCGGCAGGTCCGTTCTGAAGAACTCCCTCAGGAAGGACTCTATAACGAACTTCATGTGTCTGAAGTTAACGTCCTCGTTAACCACAAGTCCCTCTACCTGATGAAACATGGGCGAGTGAGTGGGATCGTCGTCCCGTCTGTAAACCTTGCCCGGCGCTACCATCTGGAGGGGGGGTTTCCTCCTGAGCATCGTTCTTATCTGGACGGGGGAGGTGTGGGTGCGCAGGAGGTAGCCTTTTCTGTTAACGTAGAAGGTATCCTGCATATCCCTCGCCGGATGCTCGGGCGGTATGTTCAGCAGATCGAAGTTGTAGCTCTCCAGCTCCACCTCGGGACCCTCTTCCACATCGAACCCCATACCCCTGAAGATGCTTACTATCCTCTCCAGCGTGAGGGTTACAGGATGAAGGGTTCCCCTGCTCCCCCAGACGGGAACCGTGAGATCCACCCACTCGGCGGAGAGCTTTTCCTCCAGCTCCCTCCTTTTGAGCTCCCGCTCCCTTTCCCTGATCCGTTCCTCCACAAGCTCCTTTAGCCTGTTGACTTTCCTTCCGTACTCCCTCCTCTCCTCGGGGGGAAGCCCCCCTATGCGTTTGAGAGCGGAGCTGATAACACCCTTTCTGCCGAGATACCTGACGCGAAGCTCGGAGAGCCTGCGCAGATCGGAGGCGGAGTCTATTTCCCTTAGAGCTTCCTCCTCTAACTTCTCCAGATCGCTCATGCTCAGCCGAGGGCGGATCTGGCTTTCTCCACTACCTTGGAGAAGGCTTCGGGATCCCTGACAGCCATATCCGCGAGTATCTTGCGGTCGAGCTCTATGCCGGCCTTCTTGAGTCCGTTCATGAACCTGCTGTAGGACAGACCGTAGGGTCTCACCGCCGCGTTTATCCTCGCTATCCAGAGCCTCCTGAACTCCCTCTTCCTGAGCCTTCTGTCTCTGTATTCGTAGTAGAGGGCGCGCATGACCGCCTCTCTGGCTCTCCGGTAGGAGGTGTGCCTCATACCCCTGTATCCCTTGGCGAGCTTGAGGATCTTCTTTCTGCGCTTCCTCGAAGAGGGTCCCTTAACTCTCATCTCTTCCTCCTGATCCTTGGGTGGAGTATTTTAACATAAAAAAAGGACCGCATAAGGCGGTCCCGCAGGAATCCTTTTAAGGATTGCTCACTGCTTGCTCACGCTGAAGGTTCCGCTGCACGTAATGGAACCACTGAAGGTCCATGTGCCGGAGATAGTGTTGTTTCTCCACTCCCCCTGCCAGGATATAGTTCCCCCGCCGCCTGTTCCGCTGGCACTGAAGCTCCTGTAATCGATGTTTCCGGAGACAGAGTAGGTACCACCTGTATTCGTTTGCGCTGTGCCACTTACACTACCCGTATTCAGAACGGTTACATTGACAGTTCCGCCGGAGGCACAGCTTGGATCCCCCGAGGTCTTTGTAAAGGTTCCGCTGTAATTGCCTGCGATGTGATCGTTCATTATCTGGGCGATAGTCGCTGTCATGTGGCTCTGGGCGGTGGTTGTGCCAACGGTGTTTATGGCGTTCTGAATTTCCGCGGGTGGAGTTGTTGTCTGGGAAAGATCGACCTGTGAGCTTACCGAAGGTATCTTGTTCGGATCTATCCTTATTCCGTTGTTCGGATCCCCGTCGTCATCCAGATAGAGCATGAAGGCTACTATGTTGGTAACCTTCTGATCGGTAACGCTGTTCGTGCCTACAAGATCGAGAGGGGTTACTATGGAGGATCCGGTAACTGATCCGAGAACTATGTTGTCGTTGACCTTGAAGGTTACCTTATCGTT
>DRNB01000216.1 GCA_011375045.1 Aquifex aeolicus | reverse complement strand
GGATTCCCTCCCTTACGCCCGTTTTTGGCTCCCAGCCGAGAATCTTCTTCGCCTTGCTTATATCGGGTCTGCGTCTGTCCGGATCGTCGGGGGGTCTTTCCCTGAAAACTATCTGCGATGTGCTTCCCGAAACCTCTAACACGAGCCTTGCGAGATCCAGCACCTTCAGCTCCTCGGGGTTGCCTAAGTTGAACACCTCCCCGGCCAGATCGTCCCGAACGGCGAGCAGGTATATCCCCTCCACGAGATCGTCTATGTAGCAGAAGCTCCGGGTCTGGGTCCCGTCTCCGTAAACGGTGAGGGGTCTGCCCGTGAGCGCCTGACATACGAAGTTGGGTATAACCCTCCCGTCGTTCATCCTCATACGTGGTCCGTAGGTGTTGAATATGCGGGCTATACGAACATCGATGCCGTGCTCCCGGTGGTAAGCCATCGTGAGGGCTTCCGAAAACCTCTTGGCTTCGTCGTAAACGCTTCTGGGTCCGAGGGGGTTCACGTTCCCCCAGTAGGTCTCAGGCTGGGGGTGAACCGTGGGGTTACCGTAAACCTCGGACGTGGAGGCGAGCAGATAACGGGCTGATTTCTCCCGGGCGAGTCCGAGGGTGTGAAGGGTTCCCAGGGAGTCTACCTTCATGGTGTGGATGGGGTGGTTCATGTAGTCCACCGGCGAGGCGGGACAGGCAAAGTGGAGGATAAGTTCCAGATCTCCGGACACGTAGATGAAGTTGGTTACGTCGTACTTGTAAAAGGTGAACCTGGGGTTCCGGAAGAGGTGGGCGATGTTGTCGGGGGATCCCGTCAGGAAGTTGTCCAGGCCTATAACCTCGTGCCCCTCTTCGAGAAACTTCTCACACAGGTGAGATCCTATGAAACCTGCGGCGCCTGTGATGAGGACACGCATGGTGGATCTATTATAATTGTTTCCCATGGACAAACCCCTTGTAGGTGTAATAATGGGCAGCGTGTCCGACTGGGAGTGCATGAGGGGGGCGGTCGAGGTTCTGAGGGAGTTCGGGGTACCCTACGAAAAGAGGGTGGTTTCCGCCCACAGGACGCCGGAGCTCATGTTCGAATACGCAAAGAGCGCGGAGGAAAGGGGTATAGAGGTAATAGTGGCCGGCGCCGGCGGAGCGGCGCACCTGCCGGGGATGGTTGCCTCGCTCACCACCCTTCCGGTCATAGGGGTTCCCGTTCCCACAAAACACCTCTCCGGTGTCGATTCCCTTTACTCGATAGTCCAGATGCCCGCCGGTGTTCCGGTTGCCACCGTTGCCATCGGCAACGCCACGAACGCAGGACTGCTCGCTGTTCGCATCCTCGCCCTGAAGCGTCCGGAGCTTGCGCTGAAGCTGAAGGATTACAGGGAAAGGCTGAGGCAGAAGGTTTTGAACATGAAGTTAGAGGGATGAAGACCGTCGGTATCTTAGGGGGAGGTCAGCTGGGCTGGATGACTATCCTCGAAGGGAGAAAGTTAGGTTACCGCTTCCTTGTTCTCGACGAAAGCCCCGACGCCCCCGCCAGCAGGGTAGCGGACAGATGGTTTCCCCCGGAGCAGGTGGAGGACTTCTGCCGTGAAGCGGACGTAATCACCTACGAGTTCGAACACATAGACGAAGAGGTTCTCTCCCGGCTTGGGGGGGAGGTACGCCCCTCCCTCGAGGTGCTGGAGCTGAAGAGGAGCAGGATAAGGGAAAAGACCTTCCTGAGCAGGAGAGGTTATCCGGTCTGCAGGTTCAGGGAAGCTGACAGGGAAACCCTCGAAGAGGCTCTGGAGGAGATCGGTTATCCGGCTGTGGTGAAGTCCGAGAGCCTCGGCTACGACGGAAAGGGTCAGTACAGGATCGCCTCCCCCGCGGATCTCGAGGATCTGAAGGGCGCAGCGGGGGAGCGTTTTCTGGTGGAGGAGTTCGTCCCCTTCACCTCGGAGATCTCGGCGGTAGGGGTGAGGAGCCGCTCCGGAGAGATAAAGGTGTATCCGGTAACGGAGAACGTTCACGAGGGAGGTATCCTCCTCTACAACTACGTCTCCTCCCGGAGGGAGGTGGAGAGGGCGGTCGTCAGCATAGTTTCGGAGCTGATGGAAGAGCTCTCCCTCGTGGGGCTTCTTGCCGTCGAGTTCTTCCTGACGGAGGAGGAAGACCTCCTGATAAACGAGTTCGCCCCGAGACCCCACAACACGGGACACTACACCCTCGACGGGACCTACACCTCTCAGTTTGAAAACCTCCTCAGGGTCGTTACGGATTTACCTCCGGGATCCACAAAGCTCAAGCTGAGCGCGGGCATGGTGAACATCCTCGGGCTTTCCCTCGAGGACATCGACCTCAGGGAGGTTCTGTCGGTGGAAGGTGCAAGGCTTTACTGGTACGGGAAGAAGAAGAGACCTAGACGCAAGATGGGTCATGTGAACGTGGTTGCTACGGACCGCAGGGAGCTGACGGGAAAGATGGGCAGGATTCTGGACCTTCTCTACCGCAAGGAGTTCACCCTCAGATGAAAACAGCCGCAGAGAGGCTCCGGAGGGTAATCCCCCGGGTCGCGGAGCACGTCAGGAGGAGAACGGAGGAGTTCCGCACCCTTGGGAGGGAGGGCGAGACCCTCTTCGACTTCAGACCCTTTGTGGACCTCGTTTTTGAAACCGATCTGTTCTCGGAGCTCTGCTTCTGTCTGCTGACCGCCAACTCTTCCGCCCTGATGGGTCTGAGAATACAGGCTTCCGCGGGCAGGGGTGGCTTCCTGAAGATGGATTACGAGGATCTGGTTGCTCTTCTGTCGCGCCACGGACACCGTTTCCCGGAGCAGAGAGCCTCCCGAATCCTGAAGGCGAGGGAGAGATGGGAGAGCATCGAAGAGCTGCTCCGCTCCGGCGAAAGCTCCCCAAGGCTAAGGGAGCTTCTGGCGGATCCCCGGTCGGAGTTCAAGGTGGAGGGCTTGGGCTACAAGGAGGCTTCCCACTTCCTGAGGAACGTGGGACGTCCGGACGTGGCTATAATAGACAGGCACGTTCACAG
>DRNB01000215.1 GCA_011375045.1 Aquifex aeolicus | reverse complement strand
ATAGACAGCGCCCATCTGATGACCAGGGAGTCCGCCAACGCCCTCCTGAAAACCCTCGAAGAGCCACCCCTGAACACCCACCTGATCCTCACCGCCCTGAGCGAGGGATCCCTCCTCCCCACCATCCTCTCGAGGGTTCACCCTGTTGCCCTGCAACCCCTGGAGGAAAAAACACTTCTGGAGCTTCTGCCCGAAGCGGAGGAGGAGGTAAGGAAGCTCTCCAGAGGTAGCTACACCCGGGCAAGGCTGCTGAAGGAGCACAGGGACCTTGTCCGCTCAGCCGAGGAGTTCACAGGGGGAGATCCCCTGCGGATATACGAGATAGCCCTCCAGATCGACAGGATGGAGCCCGGAGAGAGGATCATCTTCACGGAGATATTAGAGGACAAGCTCATGGCTCTTTTTGAGGCGGGGAAGCTGGGTTATGATAAACTCGAAATGCTTTCGGAGAAGCTCTCAGAGCTGAGGGAAGGTATCCCGCGAGGTATCCGAACGTCCCTTGCCCTGCTCGCCCTCTCGATCCTCATGGAGGAAAAGGTATGAACTACATAAAGGTGAGAAGCCTCGACACCAACAAGATCGGCATTCTCGTGGGGTGTGGAGAACCCCTTTCCCGCAACGATCTGATAGTGATAGATTCGGAGGAGAAGGGGGAGGATGTGGTCAGGGTCCTCGGCTACTCCAAGGAGGACAGCCCTTCGGCTGTGAGATACAAATTCCTCAGGAAGCTCACCTCGCGGGACAGAAAGAAGATGGAGAGGAACGAAAAGGAGAGCAGGAAGGCTTACGAGACGTGCAGGGAGAAGATAAAGGAGCAGGGACTGGAGATGCACCTCCTCAAAGCCTACGTTCCCCTGAACTCGAAGAAGATATTTTTCTACTACACGGCGGAGGAGAGGGTCGACTTCAGGAAGCTCGTCAGGGAGCTTGCAAAGATATTCAGAAAGCGCATAGAGATGAGGCAGGTGGGGGTGAGGGACGCCGTTCAGATACTCGGGTGGGTGGGTCTGTGCGGGAACATACCCTGCTGTATAAAGTTCATGGAGAGCTTCGATTCGATCTCCCTGAAGGATATAGAGGAGCAGAACCTTCCCCTCTCCCCTTCGAAGTTCACGGGTCCCTGCGGCAGGCTTGTCTGCTGTATGTCCTTTGAGAAGGAAAACTACCTGATCAAGTTGCTCTTTCCCCAGAAGGGAACCGAGCTGTGCTTCGGGGGAAAAACGGTGAAGCTCCTCGAGGTGGATCCCCTCAGAAACACGGCGGTTATAGAGGTGGAGGAGCGCAGGAAAGAGGTCCCCATAGGGGAGATGCTTCCCGAGGGATACGAAAGGGTCCTCGACTTCTACAGAAACTGCGGAGGCTGCCCCAGAAGGTTTGCGGTGGAGGACACAGCGGAACATGAGACTGCAGCGCACGGTTGAGGGAGAGCTGAACAGACTTTTTGTCTTCGAGTTGTCCGACGGTCTGAGGGTGGAAGGGGTCCTTTACAGGGGGGATACCCTCTGCGTTTCCACGCAGGTGGGCTGTCCCGTAAGATGCGTCTTCTGTGCGTCCGGCAGATACGGATTTATAAGAAACCTGAAGGCGGAGGAGATATACGGGCAGCTGGAGTTAGTCAGGAGCTTTCACGGGATCAGAAGGATCGCTGTTGCGGGCATAGGGGAACCTCTCGCCAACTGGAGAAACGTGAAGGTAGCCTTCGAACGCTTCCGGAGGGAAGGTCTCAGAGTTTCCTTTTACACCTGCGGTTTTCCCCTTTCGAACCTTCCCCAGCTTCTGAGGATGCCCCACAACGGTGTTACCCTCTCGCTCCACACCACCGATCCCGCCACAAGAGCGGAGCTTATGCCCGGAGCAGGTGATCTGCCCCAGCTCCTTCAGTTCCTTAGGAAACTGCTTCCCACCCTGAGCAGAAGGAAGAGGAAGAAGATAAGCCTCGCCCTCGTGCTCCTGAAGGGGGTGAACGACAGCGCCGGAGATCTCCTTCGCTTTGCAGAGCTGGCACAGTCCCTGGGTGTGGGGATCACCCTGCTGAGGTACAACGAGGTGGGAGTCTTCGAGTCCCCGGACGAGGAGGAGTTCGAGAAGGCTTTTCTCCTGCTGAGGAGACAGGGGATAAGGGTTACCCTCTCCACCCGCTTCAGAAGGGAGAGGATAGGGGGGTGTGGAACCCTCACCGTTGGGGGTCGGCTACCTCGAGGAGGTTGAGAGGATGAGGATAGTTGCAGTTGGCGGAGGGACGGGTCTTTCAACCCTTCTCAGGGGACTGAAGCAGGAGGTAGGGGGGTGGATCACGGAGCTCACGGCGATCGTTACGGTGGCGGACAGCGGTGGAAGCACAGGTAAGCTCAGGAAGATATACAACATACCCGCTCCCGGAGATATAAGGAACTGCATAGTCGCCCTCTCCGACAGTGAGGAGGTGATGCAGAGGCTCTTTCAGTACAGGTTCAAAGGCGACGGCATCGAAGGACACGCCTTCGGGAATCTGTTTCTGACAGCTCTCACGGATATAACGGGGAGCTTCCTCGAAGCGGTGAAGCTCACCTCCCAGATCCTCAGGACCAGAGGGGAGATCGTTCCCTCCACGGTGGAGGACGTTCATCTGGTCGCGGAGTTCAGCGACGGGGAAACCGTTGTAGGTGAGGAGAACATAACGGAATACGGCAGGAAGGGAGACGTGTCCCTCAAAAGGCTCTGGATCGAGCCCGAAGACGCCAAAGCTCCCATAGAGGCTATCGCCGCGGTGGAATCGGCGGACATAATCGTCTTCGGACCCGGCAGTCTGTTCACCAGCATCCTGCCCAACCTCCTCATAAGGGACATCAGGGAGGCTATCCTGAGAAGCTCCGCCCTGAGGGTTTTTGTGGTCAACGCCATGAGCCAGCCCGGAGAGACCGACGGCTTCACAGCCAACGACCACCTCAGAGCTTTCCTGAGCTTTTCGGGACTCGACAGGATCGACGCGGTCGTGGTTAACACCAAGATGCCCCCCAACGATCTGCTTCAGAGGTACCTGAAGGAGGGACAGGAGCCCGTGGTTCCCGACGTGGGAAGTATAGCCCGGCAGAACATCGCCGTTTACGCGGAGGATCT
>DRNB01000214.1 GCA_011375045.1 Aquifex aeolicus | reverse complement strand
TGTTTCTCAGGGCTGTTGCGACGGCACGTTTGGCTTCCTCCTGACCGACGATGAACTTGTTGAGTTCCTCGACGATCCTCTTTGGGGTTAGCTCCTCCAACAGCTCAGAAAGGGATCTCGTCATCTTCTATTCCTCTCCTGGTCATCTCCTCCGGGGTGTTTCTGACAACCTCCTCGAGGAAGCGGTCTATGTTCTCCGGAAAGCGTTCGAACTCAGGTTCCACGGGGAAGAACCTTCTGACCACATCGACGGGAGGGTTACCGTAGCCTATGGCGGGGAGGATCTTTCTGGCTCCCCGGCGGGCGGCTTCCCTGTAGGCTATCCGGTAACCTTCCCTGAAGGCGGTCTCTATATCCTTGAAGCGCTCTATCTCGTCCCCCAGCTCGTAAAGCACGATGTCGTAGGTTGTCTTCCTGAAGCGTTCCCAGTCCCTTATGCCCACTATGTAGCTTTTGCCCGACCACTCCTTCAGCTCCACGGATTTGAGGTTCCCCAGCTTGAAGGAGAGTATGTAGTAGTCGATAAGCTGTCTGTCCGCATAAACGTCCAGAAAAAAGAAGAACTCCATTTTACCTCCTGCTCAGGGTTAATAATATAATCCAGAAACTTGGTAACTGTAAATTTTTGCTATAATGTATTCTCCCGTGGAGGATCAAATGGACGAATTCGAAAAACTCCTGAAGGAAGCCCTCCCCAAAGAGGAAGGTCTCCGAAAGGGAAAGGTGGTAACCGGTAAGATAATCAAGGTGAACGACCGCTACGTTTACGTGGACGTGGGTTACAAGGTCGAGGGCGTCATTCCGCGGGAGGAGGTGCCGGAGCCCAGAGAGGGGGAGGAGATTCAGGCGGTTGTCGTTAAGGTGTCCTCCCGCCTCGAACACCCCATCCTCTCCTACAGGGTAATAGCCCAGCAGAAGGGTCTCGAAAAACTCAGAAAGCTTCAGGCTGAGGGAAGAGAGGTGGTGGGAACCCTCGAAAAGAAAACGAAGGGCGGTTTTCTGATAGACCTCGAGGGCATCAAGGCTTTCCTTCCCTCGAGCGAAACGGGCAAGAAGCTGAGTGTGGGAAAGCCCGTGAGGGTGAAGATATTAGAGATTACCCTTCAGAGGAACAGACCCAAGGTGATAGTTTCCCACAGAGCTTATCTGGAGGAGGAGAGAGAGAAGCACAAACAGGAGCTCCTGAAGAATCTGAAGAAGGGAGACGTGGTAGAAGGCCGTGTTATCAAGATAGATCCCTCCAAGGGTATCACGCTCCTCATCGAAGGTGTCCTGAGAGCCTTCCTGCCGAGGGAGGAGCTTTCCTGGGGCAGGGACAGAAACCCTTACAACTACGCTGAGGTGGACGAGACCCTTCGGGTAAAGGTCAAGAAGAAGAGCAAGGGAAAGGACTTCCTCATAGTCTCCCTGCGGGAGATGAAGGAAAACCCCTGGGACAGGTTCACCCGGGAGCACGGTCTCGGCGACATCATAGAGGCAAGGGTTCTTCAGATAACCCAGAAGGGGGTCGTTCTGGAGATCGAGGACGGTCTTGAGGGTTTTGTCCCCGCCGAGGAGGTGAGCTGGAACGGGGAAGAGGTAAAGAAAGGGGAGGCGGTCAGGGCTAAGGTTCTGAAGATAGATCCCAAGAGAAAGAGAATTCTTCTGAGCATCAAACAGGCACAGCCCAAACCCTGGGAGGAGTTTTTGAAGGAGCACCCTCAGGGAAGTCGCATAAAGGGAAAGGTGGAGAAGATAGAGGGAAGCAAAGCCTTCATAGATCTGGGGGACGGCAGGGTGAAGGGGGTGGTTCACAGGAGCGATCTGTCCTGGACCAAACCCAAGAGGGTGGAGGAGTTTCTCAGGGAAGGGGAGGAAAGGGAGTTCGTGGTTCTCGGTCTGGACGGCAGAAACATAAAGTTAGGGATAAAACAGCTCACCCAGAACCCCTGGGAGCTTGTGCAGGAGAGATACAAGGTAGGCGATGTTCTCACGCTCAAGGTTAAGGAGATCATGCCCTTCGGAGCGTTTCTGGAGTTGCCCGAGGGTGTGGAGGGGCTCCTTCCCTTCTCCGAGGTTCCGAAGGACGTAAAGTTGAAGGAAGGGGAAGAGATACAGGTTCAGATCATCGATCTGAACCCCAAGGAAGGGAAGGTAACCTTCTCCCTGAAAGCCCTCAAGGGTGAGGAGGAGAAGACGGAGGAAAAGGCGGAGGAGGAAGTGTCCACCGTAGGGTTCAAACTCGGGGACATCCTCAGGAAGAAGTGGAAGGTATGAGTTTCTGCGGAGTCTCGGGATGACCAAGAGAGACATCGCCAGCCGGATCTACAGCCGGTGTGAGGAGGAGTTCGTAATAACCAAAAAGGAGGTTTACGAGATCGTCTCGGAGATATTCAACATCATAGAGGAAACCCTCCAGAACGGAGAGAAGGTGCAGATCTCCGGCTTCGGCACCTTCGTGGTGAAAACCAGAAAGGGTAAGGTAGGGAGGAACCCCAGAACCGGCGAGGAGGTCCCCGTTCCGGACCGGAAGGTTATAGTCTTCAAACCCAGCAAGAAGCTTCTGGAGCTGGTCGAACTCAAGCTCAGGAAAGTATAATTAATTAAAGAGCCGGGGTGTAGCGCAGGTGGCAGCGCGCAGGCATGGGGGGCCTGAGGTCCCGGGTTCAAGTCCCGGCACCCCGATTTGAATAAAAAGGAGGTTAGAAGAATGGTCATAGCGCTTCAGCCTGTCGAGGTCGACGTGGAACCGCTCGTTACAAGGGTTTTCCTGAAAGCGATAGACCTTCTGGGTGGTCTTCAGAAGCTCGCCGAGTTCAAAACCCTGACGTGGCTTCCCTCCCTTGCGAGGGCTTCCTTCGCGGTGGTGCTGAGGGAAGAGTATCTGAAGACGGAGGAGGAGATCGCCGAGCTGGTGGGGCTTACCCGTCAGACCGTTAGGAACATCCTCAGGGCAGACCCCGAGCTTGCCATGTATAAGATAGAGCACATAGAGGAGCTCACCCAGGAGGAGAAGAAGGAGCTGAGGGTTCACACGGCGGGCGGTATAGCCAAGCTCGCCTACAAACTCGTCAAGGAGGGTCATGAGGAACCCAAGATATTCCTCGAGTACTGCACGCAGGCAGCCGTTGCTCTCGATATCCCCTGGGCTTACATGGTGCTGAAGAGGATAAAGGGTGTCGACTTTCCGCTCCAGTCCGCGGACGACGTGAGGGAGAAGCTCTCCGGCGTGATGATAAAGGGGAGGAAGGCTGAGGAGGTGGTGGAGGAGCTCGACTACCCCATCAGAAACCCCGCGGAGCTGCTCCACAGGATAAAGGAGAACCTCAAGATGCACGGTATAGACTGAGTTAATGCGCTATGTCGCCTTCCTCCTTCTCCTCCTTCTCACCGCCTACTTCCTGATACTCAAACCCTACCTTATCCACAGGGGCGTCTCCTACGGCATCGGGGGCGTGTCCCTTACCCTCTCACCCCTCACGCTCCGCGTCGGTGAGGTTCACCTGCTCCTCCCCGGAGACCGGAGGGTCTTCTTTCTGAACCTGAGGAACCTTACCTTCAGGCTCACGGACAGACCCGAGATCTCCGTGGGGGAGGGTTTCCT
>DRNB01000213.1 GCA_011375045.1 Aquifex aeolicus | reverse complement strand
GCCGACTGAGCTACGCCGGCTCCCCTTTAAATTATACCCTCCGTTCCCGCCTGAGAAGTGCAGCCTTCACAAAGGAGGCGAAGAGGGGATGGGGTGCAAAGGGTTTGCTCTTAAACTCCGGATGGAACTGACAGCCTATGTACCAGGGGTGATCCCTCAGCTCCATGATCTCCACGAGTCTGCGGTCGGGGGAGAGTCCCGAGAAGAGAACCCCCTTCTCCTCGAACAGGTTCCTGAAGCTGTTGTTGAACTCGTACCTGTGTCTGTGTCTCTCGTAAACCACCTCCCTTCCGTATATCTCCCTCGCCCTGGAACCCTCCTGAAGCACACAGGGATAGGCTCCGAGCCTCATCGTTCCCCCCAGCCTGTCGATGCGCTTCTGATCCTCCATCAGATCTATGACGGGGTAAGGGGTCCCCGGATCGAACTCCGTCGAGTTAGCCTCCTTCAGACCCAGAACGTTCCTCGCAAACTCGACCGCCATCATCTGCATACCGAGGCATATACCGAAGGTGGGGATACCCTCCTCCCTGCCTATCCTGAGAGCCTCTATCTTTCCCCTCACCCCCCTTTCCCCGAAGCCTCCCGGAACGAGGATGGCGTCCGCTTCCCTCACCTCAGAGGGATCGAAGCCCTCAGAGCTCTTCCAGAGGATATTAACCCTCAGAGCGTTGGCTATCCCCCCGTGCGTCAGAGCCTCTATGATGCTCTTGTAGGCGTCCCTGAGCTCCGTGTATTTACCTATGACCGCGATGTCCACCTCTCTGGTGGTGCTCCTCAGGACCCCCACGATCTTCTTCCACTTGGAGAGGTTGGCGTCCCTGTATTCCAGATCCAGCCGGTTCGCGATGAGCCGGTCCAGACCCTCCTCCTTGAACCTGTTGGGGAGGTCGTATATGTAATCGAGATCGGGTGCGGAGATAACGGAGGATTCCTCGACGTTGGAAAAGAGAGCTATCTTCGCCTTTATGCCCCGGGGGAGCACCCTGTCAGCCCTGCATATCAGAGCGTCCGGCTGGATGCCTATCGCCCTGAGCTCCTTGACGGAGTGCTGGGTGGGTTTGGTCTTCAGCTCCCCCGCCGTCTTTATGTAAGGCACGTAGGTAACGTGGATGAACATCGAGTTCCGGCGCCCCAGCTCGAGGGAAAGCTGCCGGATAGCCTCCAGAAAAGGGAGGCTCTCTATGTCCCCCACCGTTCCCCCCACCTCCACTATGACCACCTCGTTGTCTCCCGCCACCTTCCTCACAAGCTCCTTGATCTCCTCCGTTATGTGGGGTATGACCTGAACGGTCGCACCCAGATAGTCCCCCTTCCTCTCCCTCGTTATAACGTTGAAGTAAACCTTCCCCGCGGTAACGTTGTTGTCCCGGCTCATCACCGCGTTCGTGAAGCGCTCGTAGTGCCCCAGATCCAGATCCGTCTCAGCCCCGTCCTCCGTAACGAAGACCTCCCCGTGCTGATAGGGACTCATGGTGCCCGGATCCACGTTCAGATAGGGATCGAGCTTCTGAAGGGTTATCCTGTAACCCATCCCTTCGAGGATGGCTCCTATGGAGGCGGAGGTAACGCCCTTGCCCAGGGAAGACAGAACCCCTCCGGTAACAAAGATGTATTTGCTCATGTGAGAAAATTATATTATGGATCTCCCCTCCGAATGGTGGTCCTCCGCCCGGCGGAAACTCTACAATCCGGAGGAAGCCAGAACCCGGTTCGAACAGCTCCTCAGCAGACACCCCGAACCCCCCCGGCTCCTCTCCTACCTGAACGAAAGACGCTTCACCCTCCTCCTCGAGATACTGGAGCAGTCCGAGTGCCTCAGGAAGTTCCTCCTCAGACACCCCACAGCCTTCGAGGAGACCATGCCGGGCCTGTGGTATCGTTCCAAGGAGAAGGAGGACTATCTTTCGGAGCTGAAGGACCTCCTGTCGGAGGTGGATCCGGAGGAGAAGTTCTCGGAGAAACTCGCCTACTACAGACACAGGGAGCTTCTCAGGGTCTTCGCAAAGGAGCTTCTAAGGTGCACCAGAACAGAGGACATACTGAGGGAGTACTCCTATCTGGCGGACGCCCTCCTGGAGGTAGCCTACGAAAGAGCCTTCAGGGAGACGGTGGAGAGGTTCGGTGAGCCCGAGGCGGAGGGGGGAGAGCGCCCCACGGGAGCGGTGATAGCCTTAGGGAAGCACGGGAGTGAGGAGCTCAACTACTACTCCGACATAGACCTCATCTTCATCCACTCCCACGATCGGGGACACGCAGGGAAGCTCTCCCTCAACGAGTTCTTCGCGGAGGTGTTCAGAAAAACCCTCAGGCTCATGACCCTGCAGACCCCGGAGGGGAAACCCTTTGCGGTGGATCTGGACCTGAGACCCTTCGGCAAAACGGGACCCGTGAGCATGTCCCTCAGGAGCGCGGAGCTATACTACGAGTCCTACGGTAGAATCTGGGAGAGGTTCGCCCTCCTCAGAGCACGGCACGTGGCGGGAGACCCCTCTCTGGGTAGAAGGTTCATGAGGGAGGTGGTCGCCCCCTTCGTCTATGCCTCCGCGGACTACAGACTTGTGGAGGAGATAAAGATGATGAAGCAGAGGGTCTCCGCGGAGGCGCGCAGAAAGCTGGTAAAGGGGTTCGACGTGAAGAGGGGGGAGGGAGGCATAAGGGAGATAGAGTTCACCGTTCAGTCCCTCATAATCCTCCTCGGAAGCAGAAGCCCCTTTCTGAGGGAGAGAAACACCTTCAGGGGTATATGGAAGCTGAATCAGAAGGGGGTGTTCTCCGACGAAGAGGCTTCCTTTCTGGAGAGAGCCTACGCTTTCCTGAGGGAGCTCGAACACAGGATCCAGCTGAAGAACTGCATCCAGACCCACACCCTCACGGATCAGGATGTTCCCTTCATAGCCAGAGCCCTCGGCTACGAGTCGGTGGGAGACTTCCTGAGGGAGCTGGAGCTTTACCGGAGCGGTGTGAGGGAGATCTTCGACGGCCTCATCCCCGAAAAGAGGAGGGAGGAGCTCGAAGCTGTTCAGGTTGCCCTCATAACCAACGACAGAGCCTACGGAAGCTTCATCCTCAGGGAAAAAGGCTTCAGGGATCCCGAGCGGTCCTTCGCCCTCCTCTCCAGCTATCTCTACGGCAAGGAAGGCTTCAAGCTGTCCGACAGGGAAAAGGAGAAGCTCGTGAGGCTAACACCCCGTCTGATCGAACTCTCCTCCAGATCCTCAGATCCCGACGAGACCCTCAAGAACTTCGACAAGTTCTTCTCCAACCCCACAGGCAGGAAGGTAATCCTCAGCGATCCCAGAGAGGATTTTCTGGAGGGTCTCTTCAGGGTCTTTTCCCTCTCCTCCACCCTCTCCTCCCTCATAGGGAAGAACCCCGATCTGGTGGAGGACGTCCTCACCCTCTACAGGGAGTATCCGGACAGGGAGAAGCTGGAGGAGGAGTTCGCAAAATACGAGGAGACCCTGTCGCTGAGCGAGGAGAACCTCTTTCGCAGGTTCAAGAAGGTCTGGGAGATAAGGATAGGTCTTGTGTATCTGATGGGGGAGAGGAGCTACGAGAACCTGATCCAGCTCTTCCGGGCGATGAGCCTGCTCGCGGACTTCCTCCTCGAAAAGCTCTGGAGGAAAACAGGACTCTCCGAAGAGGAGGCGGTTCTTTACTCCTTAGGTAAGTTAGGGAGCAGGGAGCTCACCTTCGGCTCCGATCTGGATCTTGTCTTCTGCGGGGGGACGAACGGCGGAAGGGAGAGGATCCTGAGGAAGGTTCAGAGGTTTGTCAGATTCCTCACAGCCCACACCTCGGAGGGATACCTCTACGATGTGGACTTTCGCCTCAGACCGATGGGATCGAAGGGAGAGCTCGTTCCCACCTTCTCCTTTTACAGGGAGTATTTCCAGAAGGAGGCGCGGACCTGGGAGAGGCTGGCGTGGACAAGAGCCAGATTCATAGCCGGAGACCAGAGGCTCAGGGAGAAGATGGAGGAGGAGATAGAAAACCTCCTGTTCGGAAAGCCCTGGGGGGAGAAGGAGAGGAGGGAGGTCTATGAGATGAGGCTAAAACTTCAGGAGCAGGCTAAGAGGGGAAGGGGTGTTGTGGACCTGAAGTTCAGAGAGGGAGGCATAGTGGATGGGGAGTTTCTGGTTCAGTATCTCCTCATAAAGGACAGGATAAGGGAGCGTTCCATGATAGAGGGGTTCAGAAGGCTTGTCACCAGATACCCCCTCCTCAGGAGCGCTTACAGCGCCTTCATGTTCCTGCGCCTCGGGGAAACCCACCTCAGACTCGTTAAGGAGAGGGGTAGCTCCGTTATACAGCCCGGAGACCTTCCGAAGCTGGC
>DRNB01000212.1 GCA_011375045.1 Aquifex aeolicus | reverse complement strand
CGTGCCGAGGTCAGAAGGCTTCTTAGGGAAAGACCCGGAGGCGTTTACCGGGGCATCGTTGAAAAGGTGTCCCGAATCGTGGTGGAGGAAGCCCTCAGGGAAACGGAGGGGAACCAGCTGTTAGCCTCCAAGCTCTTGGGTATAAACCGACTGACCCTCAGAAGGAAGATGGGTTAAAATTACCCCCATGTTCAGGGGATCGATCGTGGCGCTCGTAACCCCCTTCAGGGAAGGGGAGGTGGACTACACAGCCCTGGGGAAGCTGATAGACTTTCACATAAAGAACGGGACGGACGCGGTTCTGGTCTGCGGAACCACAGGGGAATCCCCGACCCTGACCTTCGAAGAGCACGATAGGGTGGTGGAGTTTGCCGTAAGACACGCTGACGGAAGGATAAAGGTGATAGCCGGAACCGGAGCAAACGCAACCCACGAGGCGATCCACCTCACAGCCCACGCAAAGGAGGTGGGAGCGGACGCGGCTCTTCTGGTGGTTCCCTACTACAACAAACCCACTCAGGAGGGTCTCTACAGGCACTTCGCCACGGTTGCGGAGGAGGTGGACATTCCCATAATCCTCTACAACATCCCCTCGCGAACCGGCGTGGAGATCTCCGTGGAAACCCTTTGCAGGCTCGCCTCCGAATACCCCAACGTGGTCGGATCCAAGGAGTCCACCCCTAACATGGACAGGATCTCGGAGATAAAGAGGCGCTTAGGGGACAGCTTCACCGTCCTTTCAGGGGACGACTCGCTCACGCTCCCCATGATGGCTCTGGGAGCCGAGGGGGTGGTGTCGGTAGCCGCCAACATAGTTCCCGCGGAGGTCAAGGCTCTCACGGACAGCGCCCTGCGTGGGGATCTCTCCAGAGCAAGGGACATTCACTACCGGCTCTATAAACTCTTCAAGGCTCTCTTTTTGGAAACCAACCCGATACCCGTCAAAACCGCCTGCTGGTTGCTCGGCATGTGTGAAAAGGAGTTCAGACTCCCGCTCACGGAGATGAACCCCGACAACGAAAGGAAGCTGAGGGAGGTTCTGAAGGACTACGGACTTCCGCTCGTAAACTGATATGGACCCCGAGACGAAGTTCAGAGAAGGGGATCTTATCCTCGGTTACTACCGCGTTCTCGGTATCATAGGCAGGGGAGACTTCGGCGTAGTTTACAAGGTAAGGGGTGAGCGGGGAAGGTATCGGGGAAAGATACTCGCCCTCAAGGTTGCCTCGAATCCCTACGGGATCGAATACCTCTGGAAGGAAGCCCAGACGCTCATACTCTTCAACCACCCGAACATAGTTTCGCTTCAGAGCTACCTCTACAAGAAGGACAGGGGTGAGCTTTACGTCCTCTACGAGCTCATGGACGTGGGGGATCTCAGGGAGCACGTGCTTTCGAGGGGGGGTCTCTCCGAGGAGGAAGCCCTCAGGGTGCTCAGAAACGTAACCGAAGGTCTTATCTTCCTCCACAGCAGAGGCTACATCCACAGCGACATAAAGCCGGAGAACATCTTTGGAAAGAGGATCCTCAAGAGCGTGGTCTGGAAGCTGGGGGACTTCGGCCTTCTGAAGATCAGGGGTTCCGTATCGATCCTCGATGTGAAGGGAACCCTCGGTTACATAGCCCCGGAGGTTTTCAGGGGTGAGATACACAGGAGCAGCGACATATTTTCCCTCGGATGCCTCCTCTACTTCACCCTCTTCGGAAGGGACCCCTTCCACAGCGAGGACAGGAAGGAGAAGATGAGGAGAAACAGGGAGGTGATTTTCGAAGTGCCCGAGGGAACCTCGCCGAAGATGAGGAGGTTGCTCGAGAGGATGCTCGAAAAGGACTTCAGGAGGAGATTCAGGACCGCCATGGAGCTGAAGGATTACCTGCTCTCGGAGGGTCTTGGGTGAAGTTCGTGGTGAGGGAGTTCTGGCGGGATCCGGAGCGCTACGCGGACAGAGTCTATACCTCAGAGGACACCTTTGCTGTGGCGGACGGGATGGGAACCTCAGAGGGGGGGAAGCTCGCCGCGGAGAAGGCTATACAGCTCCTGGACAGGAGCCGACCCTTCAGGGAACTCGGAGAGTTGGAGGAGTTCTTCATCCGGACAAACCGCGAGATAATGAAGGAGATAGCCCGCCTGGGGGATCTCCATGTGGCGGGAACCACGCTCAGCGTCCTCTCCCTTTCAGGGGACAGATACCTTATAGGACACGTGGGG
>DRNB01000211.1 GCA_011375045.1 Aquifex aeolicus | reverse complement strand
TTGAAGACAAGGGCACCCCTGTCCGTCAGGGAAACGCCAGCCACCGCGGTTCCCATACCCCTGCACCTGCTCTCCCTCTCCACGTATGCGTCGAGGAACTCCTTAGCCTTTGCAAGCTCCCGCTGTATATCCTCGGGGGAGGTTATCTTTCTGTCCTTCAGATACTCGAGGGTTAATCTGCTCGCCACCTCACCGCAGGGAAGGCCTCCCATTCCGTCGGCAACCGCGAACAGAGCGGGTGGTTCCCCGGTGAACTCCTCCCCTGCGGGAGTGTCCATGGACAGTCCGGATACCACCCTGCCCGGCAGAAGGAGGGCGTCCTCGTTGGTGTGTCTGAGCCTTCCCCTGCTGGTTAGGTAAAAGATCCTGAGCTTCACTGCTGGAACTCGAAGAGCCTCACCAGCGCGATGTTCCTGAGCCTGTCGAACTGCTCCGGCGTGAGAACCTCCTTCAGAAACCTGACGCTTTTAGCGTTGAGGAGGGACAGCTCCCTCTTGACCGTGGATATGTCCGTGAGCAGCTCCCTGAGTTTATCACCGTCCTCACCGTTGAGTATCATCAGCTTTGCCTTCTTCTCCATATACCTGAGGATCTTTATGTTTCTCTCTATCTCCCTCTCGTTTTCCTTCACAAAAGCCTTTATCCTCTCCATCTGCTCCTCGTCCACCCCCAGATCGTCCGCATACTTGAACACGAAGGGCATCAGGAATATGCGGTCCACGAGGAAGAACCTGTTGTAGGAGAGATCCTCCCCGAAGGACAGCGAGGCGAGCAGAGAGAGGAGGACCGCTGTTTTTCTCATCGCGCAGGTATTATTATAGAAGATAATGAACCTTCTGGATTTCATTATCCCTGCCATCGATCTCAGGGAGGGGAAGGTTGTCCGTCTCCACAGGGGGGATTTCGATCAGGTCAGGACCTACTCCCCCACACCCGCCCGGGTGGCGGAGGTTTTCGAGCGTGCCGGCTTCAGAAGGATCCACGTTGTGGATCTGGACGGAGCGCGGGGAGGAACCCCCGCGAACCTCGACCACATCAGAGCCATACGCAGGGTCTTCAGGGGCAGGATGCAGGTGGGGGGCGGTGTAAGAACCTGCGAGACCGCTCGCCTCCTCTTCGAGGAGGGCGTGGATATGATAGTGGTGGGAACCGTTGCGGTAAGGAACCCTGAGGAGTTCGAAAGGATGCTCTCCCGCTATCCGGAGCGTATCATCCTGTCCCTGGACGCCAGAGGGGGCAGGGTATCGGTGGGAGGCTGGTGTGAGGAAACAGCCTTTACCCCGGCTGAGCTGGCGCGCCTCTACGAGCCGACGCCGATCTGGGGCTACCTCTACACCATAGTGGAGCGGGACGGAAGCCTCGCAGGTGTCGATCCGGAGCCTTACAGGAGGATAAGAGGGCTCCTGTCCAAACCCCTGCTTGCCTCCGGCGGGGTTTCCTCCCTCGAAGACCTCCGCAGACTGGAGGGTCTCGTGGATGGGGTTGTGGTGGGGAAGGCTATCTACGAGGGGAAAATTCCTGTCGAGGGTTTCCCACCCGTGTAGGATAATAATAGAACCGTTGCCGTGATGTCCCTCGAAGATCTGAACCGGGATATAGTGAACTGTGAAAGGTGCGGACGTCTGTCTGCCTACATAAGGGAGGTAGCG
>DRNB01000210.1 GCA_011375045.1 Aquifex aeolicus | reverse complement strand
GAAGATCTCATGAACCTCGTGGGGGAGCTGGTGCTGGAGAGGAACAGGCTCCTGAGGGTGTTTCAGAAGTTATACGAGGAGTATCAGTCCAAAACCATAGACGAGTTCGAAACCGTTATGTCCTCCCTCGATCGTATCGTGGGAGATCTCCAGCTCGCTGTCATGAAAACCAGAATGCAGCCCGTTAAAAGGCTCTTCCAGAAGTTTCCCCGGGTCGTGAGGGATCTTGCCCGCATGCTGGGCAAGGAGGTGGAGCTTGTCTTAGAGGGTGAAGACGCGGAGATGGACAAGACGGTTCTGGAGAAGCTCGAAGAGCCCCTGATTCACCTCATAAGGAACGCGGTGGACCACGGCATAGAACCTCCGGAGGAAAGAACACGTATGGGCAAACCCCCCAAGGGAACCGTGAAGCTCAGCGCATACTACCACGGGGATCGCATATTCATAGAGGTGGCGGACGACGGCAGGGGCATAGATGTGGAGAAGGTGAAGAAGAAGGCTCTCGAAAGGGGGCTTATAACCCCGGATCGGGCGGAGAAGATGACCGATAAGGATATTCTCTTCCTCATATTCCACCCCGGCTTTTCCACCGCGGAGGGGGTGTCTCAGGTTTCCGGAAGGGGTGTGGGTATGGACGTGGTGATGAACACCGTATCCGCCTTCCGGGGAACCATAGACATAGAAACCGAGCGGGGAAAGGGAACAAAGATCACCCTCTCCTTCCCGCTGACGGTGGGTATAATCAGATCCCTGCTCGTTTCCGTGAACGGAAGGCTTTTTGCCATACCTATCTACTCGGTCCTCGAGATCATTCAGGGTGAGGACGCTCAGATAACAACGGTTTCAGGCAAGGAGGTTCTGATTCTCAGGGAGCTGACGATACCCCTCATAAACTTAGGTGAAGCCCTCGAGATGGGTGGCGGGAGCATCGGCTACGTCATAGTTTCCCAGGTAGGAAGCCAGAAGGTAGCCTTCACCGTCGAGGACCTGTTCGGCGACGAGGAGGTGGTTGTTAAACCCCTCGGGAAGATCATAGGAGAGGTTCAGGGGATTTCGGGAGCCACCATAACGGGAGACGGCAAGGTGGTTCTCATACTGGATCTGGACGGTATCCTCAAGCGTGAAATGAGGACCCTTACGCTTGTGTGAGGTGCGGACATGGCTGACATAGTGCCCGTCGGAGAAGCGAAGCCCGAGAAGGCGCTTACAGAGGTGGAGGAGTTTCTCGGTATATCCATCGAGCGGGAGCTTATAGGAATCTCCCTCAAGAAGATACTCACCATATCCAAGGTGCTCGATATCGTGAAGGTCCCCTACACGCCGGGCTTCATAGTGGGTGTCATAAATCTGAGGGGGGAGATCATACCCATCCTGTCCCTCAAGCAGATGCTCGGCCTCTCCGAAACTCAGGAACCCACACGCATAGTCGTGCTGGACTCGATCCACGGGAAGGCGGGTGTGCTCGTCGACAGCATAGTGGGCGTTATCAGGGTGCCTCAGGAGAAGTTCGAACCCAACCCCCTCATAGGACGCTACAGTATCTACGTGAGCCACGTTGCCCAGACAGAATACGGGCTCATGGAGATCCTCGATGCCGACAGGCTTATGGATTCGGTGGTAAAGAAGGACTGAAACACCTCCGCCCTCTGCGGGGACAGATCCGGAAGCCTATATTTAGTTAAATATGGAGGAGATAAAGGTTATCGGGGGCGGTCTCGCCGGATCCGAAGCTGCCTGGATCCTGGCTAAGCTCGGTTTCAGGGTGGTTCTCTACGAAATGCGCCCCCTGCGGATGACCCCCGCCCACAGAACGGACAAACTGGCGGAGCTTGTATGCAGCAACACGCTGGGCAGCACAGAACTCACCAGCGGAGCGGGACTCCTCAAGGCGGAGATGAGTCTCCTCGGATCCCTGATCGTGGAGGCGGCAAAACAGGCTTCGGTTCCGGCAGGATCAGCCCTTGGAGTCGACAGAGAGCTTTTCTCGGACTACGTAACCCGGAGGCTCCAGGAGCACCCCAACGTGAGGATAGTCAGGGAGGAAATCAGGAGGGTGCCCGAGGAAGACCTGACGGTGGTGGCAACGGGACCCCTCACCTCTCAGGAGCTGACGGAGCACATAAGGGAGCTTGTAGGTTACGAAACCCTTTACTTTTACGACGCCGTGTCCCCCATAGTGGAGGCTGAGAGCGTGGATTTCTCCAAAGGCTTCTGGGGATCCCGTTACGGAAAGGGGGGGGACGACTACTTTAACTGCGTGCTGACAGAGGAGGAATACAGAAGGTTCTATGAGGAGCTTCTGAAGGGGGAGACTGTTCAGCCAAAGGACTTCGAAAAAGCGGTCCACTTCGAAGGCTGTCTCCCGGTGGAGGAGATGGCGCGGAGGGGCTATCAGACCCTCCTCTTCGGTCCCATGAAGCCCGTAGGGCTTACGGATCCCCGAACGGGGAAACAGCCCTTTGCGGTTCTTCAGCTCAGAAAGGAAAACAGAGAGGGAACGCTTCTCTCCCTCGTCGGTTTTCAGACCAAACTGACCTATCCCGAGCAGAAGAGGATATTCAGACTTATACCCTGTCTCAGAAACGCCGTGTTTGTCCGTCTTGGTTCCATGCACAGGAACACCTTTATTCAGTCCAACAGGGTTCTTACCCCCTTTCTGAACATGCGAAGACGGGAAAACATCTTCTTTGCGGGTCAGATAACAGGTGTGGAGGGTTACGTTGCCTCCGCAGCCACGGGGATACTCGCCGGCCTGAACGCCGGCAGGCTTGCGAAGGGCAAGCCTCTCGTTGCTCCCCCCCAGGAAACCATGCTGGGCGCCCTGGTGCGCTACATAACCACAAAGGAAGGGGAGCTTCAACCCATGGGTCCCGTGTTCGGTCTGCTTCCTCCGCTGGATAAAAGGGTAAGGGATAAGAGAAAAAGAAAGGAGCTGATGGCTGAGAGAGCTTTGATTAAAATGAAGGAGTGGGTGGAAGATGTGCTCGGCGTGTGATTCTGACCCGTTCCCGGGAGGATATAGAGAAGGACAGGAGGCTTTTCGAAAACCTCGGTTTCGAGGTTGTCCCCCTTCCCCTGATCGAAACTGTTCCCCTTAGCTTTCAGCTTCCTGAGGGTAACTTCGCCTTTGTGATCTTTCAGAGCGCCAAGGCTGTCAGATACTTTCTGAGGGGAGCCGAGATGCCCTCTGCGGCAAAGATCGTTGCTGTGGGGAAGAAGACGGAGAAAGCCCTCAAGGAAAGGGGATACCGTGCCGATATAATTCCGGAGGAATACAGGGCAGAGGGTATTGTGAAGGCTCTT
>DRNB01000209.1 GCA_011375045.1 Aquifex aeolicus | reverse complement strand
TCGTTAGCTTAGCCATGCTGAGACCTCCTCACTTCTTGCCCGCCGCCTTGCCGGGCTTGAGCCTTAGCTCTTCTCCCTTGTATCTTATGCCTTTACCCTTGTAGGGATCCGGTTTCCGGAAGGCTCTGATTTCGGCTGCGACCTGTCCGACCCTCTGCTTGTCCGCACCGTGTATGTGTATCTCGTTACCCTTCACCTCCACCTTTACGTCTTCGGGAACCCTGTAGAGGACAGGGTGAGAAAGCCCGAGGTTGAGCTCGAGAACGTTTCCCTTGAGGGATACCCTGTAACCCAGTCCGTGAACTTCGAGGATCTCCGTAAAGCCCTCCGTAACCCCCTTTATCATGTTTCTGATGAGGGCTGCGGTAGTCCCGTGAAGCGCCCTGTGGAAGGCTCTGTCCGTAGGTCTCTCCACCTTTACCTCGCTCTCAGAAACGCTTACCTTCATATCCGGATGGAACCTGAAGCTGAGCCTGCCCTTTGGTCCCTCCACCTCTATCTCGTTGCCTCTGAGGTGGACCTTTACTCCCTGGGGTATCGGTATCGGGTTCCTGCCTATCCTCGACATCCTTCTCCTCCTACCACACCACCGCTATGATCTCTCCGCCCTTCCTCATGCTCCTCGCTTCGTGATCCGTTACTACGCCGGCGTCCGTCGAAACCAGAGCTATACCAAGACCCCTCTTCACGTAGGGAATCTGCCTGACGGGAGCGTAAACCCGCCGGCCGGGGGTCGAGATCTTAACTATGTTTGTAATGGCGCTCCTCTCCCTCTTGGGATCGAGATACTTGAGGTGTATCCTCAAAACGTACTGAGTGCCCTTCCTGTGCCTGTCATCGGCGAGCTTCTCCCAGTCCTTTATGAAACCTTCCCTCTTGAGAACCTCGAGGATCCTCTCCTTCATTCTTGAAGAAGGGACGTCGACGTAATCCTTCTTCCTCATGATGGCGTTCTTGATGGCTGAGAACATATCCGCTACGGGATCCATATCCAACCTCCGTTTACCAGCTTGACTTTCTCACACCCGGAAGCTCACCCCTGAGGGCGTGCTCCCTGAAGCAGAGCCTGCACATATTGAAGTAACGCAGGAAACCCCGCGGTCTTCCGCAGAGGGGACACCTGTTCTTTCTCCTGACCCTCCACTTGGGGTAGTACTTGAGATCCTTGACCACCTTCGATTTCTTCGGCATGGCTACCTCCTCAACCTGCCCTTATGGGAAGTCCGAGCAGAGACAGAAGCCACAGCGCCTCCTCATCGGTCTCCGCTGTTGTGTGGATGCTTATGTCCATACCCCTGATCCTGTCCACCTTGTCGTAGTCTATCTCAGGGTAAACTATCTGCTCCGATATTCCGAAGGAGTAGTTCCCCCTTCCGTCGAAGGATCTGGGGTTCAGTCCCTTGAAGTCCTTTACCCTGGGAAGTGCTATGGATATGGTCTTGTCGAGGAAATCCCACATCCTCTCCTTGCGGAGCGTAACCTTTGCCCCTATGGGCATGCCCCTTCTCAGCTTGAAGCCCGCCTCGGACTTCTTCGCCCTTCTGACGGCTGGCTGCTGTCCCGTTATAAGCCTCAGATCCTCCATAGCCCTTTCGAGGTTCTTTATATCCTGAACCGCTGAGCCGACTCCCATGTTCACAACTATCTTGACGAGCTTGGGAACCTCCATGGGGTTTCTGTAATCGAACCTCTGCATCAGCTTGGGGACCACCTCGTCCCTGTACTTCTGATAGAGTCTGGGCACGTATTTAGCAGCTACAACCATGCTGTTAACCTCTCAGCTGTTTTTCCCTTACCAGATCTATGTTCTCACCGCACTTCTTGCAGAATCTGTACTTTCTCAGAACGTTCTTCTCCCTCACGATCCTGAAACCGACCCTCGTCGGCTTCTTGCAGTTGGGACAGAGGAGCATGACGTTGCTAAGGGGAAGGGGAGCCTCTATTTCGATGATCCCACCCTCGCGCACGTTGGGTATCTCCTTGAGGTGCTTCTTGACGAGGTTTACCCCCTCTATCACAACCCTGTTCTTTTCAGGTATGACCCTTATGACCTTTCCCGTTTGACCTCTGTTCTGCTTCTTGCCACGCATCACCACAACTGTATCACCCTTTTTTATCTTCGCCGCCATCAGACCACCTCCGGTGCGAGGGAGGCTATCTTGGTGAACCCTCTGTTCCTGACCTCTCTGGCTATGGGTCCGAGAACACGGGTTCCCAGAGGCTCCCCATACTGGTTCAGAAGAACGCAGGCGTTGTCATCGAACTTTATGTAGCTTCCGTCAGGACGCCTGACCTCCTTGGCTGTCCTGACCACAACCGCTCTGTATATCTTGCCCTTTTTGGCGTTCCCGTCGGGAAGCGCATCCTTCACGGTAACGGTGATAACGTCCCCGAGGGAGGCGTATTTCCTCGGCGCGTAGGGTATTCCTATTACCTGAACCCTTCTGGCACCCGAGTTGTCCGCAACGTTCATGTAACTCTGCCTCTGTATCATGGCTTTTCACCCCAAACCGTAGCGGTATCAGTTCCCTCAAAAGAGGGCAAAAAAGTATTTTAACAGATCAGGACGTTTGAGAGCAAGCGGTGTTAGAGCGACCTTCTTCGTCTGTCCCTTCCCTGCATGTAGATAACCTTTGTCATCTCGTATATTCGGGAGACCGTCCCCGCCCCCAGCCTGTCCGTCATGAGGGCTTTTGGCAGTTCGAGACCGTCCACCATCTTTCTTATCCTTCTGTCCTTCTTCTCCTCTCCCGTGAGGGAGAAGTTGGTCGTTATCAGGGTGCTTTTGAGGTTGTTGTATCTGTAAGAGATTATGTAGGAGATCATTTCCCTCTGCCAGTCGGAGAGCCTCTCGCTTCCGAGGTCGTCCAGCACGAGCAGGGGCAGGTTCAGAACTGTCTTTATGGCTCTCGCCGTTCTGCCCACCTCTATGAGCGCCTTGAACCTGTATATGAGGTCCTTTGTATCGAAGAACATGCCCCTCACGCCCTTCTCCCTGTAAATCTTCTTGAGGACACCCACCGCAAGGTGGGTCTTTCCTACACCCGGCGGACCTATGAAGGTGAGACCTCTGCCTTCCTCAGGATCGTAGGAGGAGGCGTATATGTAAGCCTCCTTAAAGGCTTCGCTTTCGGAAGCGTTTTCACACACGTAGTTGTCCAGCTCCGCATCCCAGAAGCGTCTGGGTATTCCGAGTATTCGGTTGGTGTCCTTCAGGGAGAAACGGCAGGAACAGAGGGAAACGGCACCGCCTTCCTCCTTTACAAAGCCGGTTCCCCTGCACCTTTCACAGTAGGTTTCCATCAGGGATAATTTAAGCCCGTGGGGGTCTTGAGATAGTTTCTCGCGTAATCGTAGATGGATATGTAGGCGACGGCAACGGCTGTCCACAGCAGGTAGCTACCCGCTTCGGTTCCCAAGATAAGAAGGAGAACCGCGGAAAACTCCAAGAAGGTTTTGATCTTCCCCAGCAGGGAGGCGGATATTATTACACCCTGAGAAACCGCGAAGCTCCGCAGGAAGGATATGCTCAGCTCCCGCAGGAGCAGAAGTATTACGGGAAAGGAGCCTATCCTGTTTACCTCCACGAGGGCTATGAGGGTGGAGAGAACAAAAATCTTGTCCGCCAGGGGATCGAGGAGCTTACCCAGCGAGTTCTCCTCGCCGTTAAGCCGCGCTATCTTTCCGTCCGCCGCATCCGAGAGGGCTCCTGCAAGGGCGAACACAAAGGCGACCTCATACTGCTCCCTGAGAAGCGCAAGGACGAGGGGGATCGTGATAAGAATCCTGAACAGGGTCATGAGGTTCGCCATACGGTTAAAATTATACGGTATGGACGTTCTGATTTCACTTCTCCTGGGCTTTGGCTCCGGTCTCCTGTACAACGAACATATATACAGACAGTCTCTGAGCTTTCCCAAGAGGAACCCTCTCCTCTCCTTCTGGGTAAGGCTCTTCCTTCTGGGATGTGTCTCCCTCGGGGTTGCTCTTCAGTTTTCGGAAAAGGGACTGCTGGCGTTCCTGAGCGCCAACCTCTTAGCCCGTCTGATTCACACCCTGCTGAGGGGATTTGTAATTGTAAGATATTAGCGTGGAAGCCTTTAAGGGTCTGCTGGTTCTGCTGAACGAACCCCTGATCCAGTTTTTCCTGTGGGTCGCGGTCCTCTACGTTATCGCCAGCATCTTTGTGGACAGAAGGATATCCTTCTGGATATCCACCATAGGCGCCACCTACTTCTGGACGAAGAGTCAGGATCCCCTCGTTGCTCTGAGGGCGTGGCTCATCGTGCTCGCTGTCTTTACGCTGATCCTTCTTCTGCGCTACGTCTTTCACCTCAACGTTATCCTCTTTCTGAAGGGAAAGAAGAGGTGCCCTATGTGCTGTGAGGAGGCTTACAGGAAGGCTAAGGTGTGTCCGCACTGTCATTACAGTTTCGCTTCCGAAGGGGAGGAGTGCCGCGGTTAGCTCAGGATCCGGGAGAGGATCTCCTTCTTCCCCCTTCCCTCCTTCGCCGAGCTGAGAACGATCGCCCCCTCCCCCACATACTCCCTCACCTGCTTCAGGGTCCGGGAGAGCTCCTTCTGGGAGGCTCTGTCGGTTTTCGTCAGCACCACGGTGAAGGGAACCCCTATGAACTGAAGCCACTCGAGCATCTGGCGGTCGAGGGACTGAACCCCAACGGAGGCGTCTATGAGGAGGAAAACCATCTTTATGTTCTCCTTCCTTTCCCTGAAGTAGCGCTCCATCATGCGCTTCCACCTCTCCTGCTCCTCCTTAGGAACCCGGGCAAAACCGTAACCGGGAACATCTACGAGGAAGATCCGGTCATCGAGAAGGAAGTAGTTGATCATCCGGGTCCTGCCGGGGGATTTGCTTACCCTCGCCACACCGCTTCCAGCCACCAAGTTTATGAGGGAGGACTTACCCACGTTGGATCTGCCCACAAAGACAACCTCCGGTCTGTCCGGAGGAGGAAAGTCATCGACCGTGGACTTGAGGAAGCGCACCTTCATCAGCAGATCCTCGGAAGAAGCTCTCCGGACGGAGGCTCCAGCCTCCTCCTTGTGCCGTAGGGTGTCTTCACCAGCACCCTGCCCTCTCCGGCGCCGGTTACCCTACCTATAAGCTCCGCTTCCCTGCAGTGGGGATGGTCTCTGAGAATCCTCAGCAGTCTGTCCGTGTGATCCGGAGCTACGGCGAAGACCACCGTTCCCTCGCAGGCAAGGTGCAGGGGATCGAAACCCAGAAGCTCGCACAGTCCCCTCACCGCGTCCCTGACGGGAACTTTCTCCTCCTCTATCTCTATCTCTAACTTCGTCTGATCCG
>DRNB01000208.1 GCA_011375045.1 Aquifex aeolicus | reverse complement strand
ATTACCTGCTCTCGGAGGGTCTTGGGTGAAGTTCGTGGTGAGGGAGTTCTGGCGGGATCCGGAGCGCTACGCGGACAGAGTCTATACCTCAGAGGACACCTTTGCTGTGGCGGACGGGATGGGAACCTCAGAGGGGGGAAAGCTCGCCGCGGAGAAGGCTATACAGCTCTTGGACAGGAGCAGACCCTTCAGGGAACTCGGAGAGTTGGAGGAGTTCTTCATCCGGACAAACCGCGAGATAATGAAGGAGATAGCCCGTCTGGGGGATCTCCATGTGGCGGGAACCACGCTCAGCGTCCTCTCCCTTTCAGGGGACAGATACCTTATAGGACACGTGGGGGATTCGAGAATATACATATTCAGGGAAGGTTACCTCGATCTCCTCACCGAGGACCAGATCCGCTACAGGGGCGGGAGGAAGTACGTTTCGGCTCTGGGTCTCGAATGGTATCCGGAGGTTTACCTCAGGGAAGGACGGTGTCAGAAGGGCGACATATTCCTCCTCATCTCCGACGGAGCGGTTTACACCCTCTCGGACAGCGAGCTGGAGATCCTCCTCTCCGAGGATATAGAAAGGAGCGCCCGCAGGCTCTTCGAACGCTACCTCGAAACCATACCCAAGGAGGATCTGTCCTTTGTTATAGTGCAGGCGGACTGACCGATTATAATTACAGCTATGCTCGAGGTAACCTTCCTCTCCGCCTTTCTGGCGGGTATCCTCGCTTTCCTGTCCCCCTGCGTTCTACCCATAATTCCCGCTTACATATCCTACATATCGGGGGTGGGTGTGGAGCAGGTTCAGAAGGAAAGCAGGGTTTTCAACGTGAGGATCTTCCTGTCGGCTCTCTTCTTCGTTGTGGGTTTCTCGGTGGTGTTTACCCTTCTGGGAGCGGGTGCCTCCCTGGTGGGGCAGTTCCTCAAAGCCTATCAGACAGAGATAGCCAAGATAGGTGGGGGTCTCGTCATATTCTTCGGGCTTCACTTCGCCGGAGCGTTTCTTAGACCTAACTTCCTCAGGGAGCTTATAGGGGTGGAGGCTCTTCTGCTCTCCCTTCACCTCTTTGGCATGATCGGCAGGGAAACGTTCCTGAGCCTGACGGGCGCCCTTGCGGTGGTGCTTGCTCTGTATCTCTTCCGCGTCCACGAATACCTGTATCGCCAGCTGAAGACGGAGGTAAAGGCGGAGGTTTCCTATCTGGGTGCCTTTCTAATAGGCACCGTCTTTGCCTTCGGCTGGACACCCTGCATAGGTCCCATCCTTGGCTCCATCCTTTTTCTGGCGTCCCAGCAGGAAACGGTCAGGGAAGGGGCGATAATGCTTCTGCTGTTCTCCTTCGGTCTGGGACTACCTTTCCTGATCGCTGGCTTGCTGTTCTCCCTCTTTCTGAACTTCGTCAGGAAGTTCCGGAGATTCTTCGGAGCCGTGGAGGTGATCGGTGGGCTCCTTCTCGTTACCCTCGGTGTTCTCCTTGTTCTGGACAAACTGAGCTGGTTCGCAGGTCTCGGAACGGGCATATGAAAACCGTCGTAATAGACTACGGCATGGGAAACCTCCGGAGTGTGGCGAAGGCTCTGGAGTTTGTAGGTTTCGAGGGAGTCTCCGTTTCCTCCGAGTGGAAGGAGGTGGAGTCGGCGGACGTTCTCGTCTTTCCCGGACAGGGAGCTTTCAGAAAAGCCATGGAAAACCTCCGCAGGCTTGCGCTTGTGGAGCCTATCCGCTCCCACGTGGAGAGGGGGAAGCCCTTTCTCGGTATCTGCTTGGGGCTTCAGCTTCTCTTCGAAAGGAGCTACGAACACGGTCAGACCGAAGGACTCAGCCTCCTGGAGGGAGAGGTTGTTCTTCTGCCTCCGGGTGTGAAGTTGCCCCACATAGGCTGGAATCAGGTCTGGATAGAGCGGAGGGTAGAGCTTTTCGCAAACATAGAGGACGGAGACTTCTTTTACTTCGTTCACTCCTATCATGTTGTCCCCCGCAGCAGGGAAGTTGTAGCGGCAACCACCGATTACGGGATAAGGTTTGTTTCCGCCGTTCAGCGGGGAAACCTGTGGGCGGTCCAGTTTCATCCCGAAAAGAGCCAGCGAAAGGGACTCCGCCTGCTCGAAAACTTCAGGGAGCTCTGCAGCAGGGTCCTTTAAACTCTTCTGAAGTAAGAGGAAAGAAGGATCCCCATCAGGTTCTGGGAGAGGCTAAAGACCGCAGGTGGAAGGGCGGAAAGAGGCGAGAAGAACTTGAGCGCCAGAACCGTTGCGAGTCCGGAGTTCTGCATGCCAACCTCCACGGAAAGGGTCTTGGCGAGTTTTGTATCCAGACCTAAGGCTTTACCAAGAAAGAAGCCCGCCCAGAAACCCGTGGCGTTGTGGAGCAGAACCACCGCCGTCGCTTCCGGACCCAGAAGGAGCAGTTTGTCCCTGTTCAGGGAGAGGATCACAGCTATGATGAAGGATATGGAGAGAACGGAAAGGTAGGGAAGCGCCCCTTCGATCCTGCGTATCCGATCCCCTGCAAGGTTCCTGAGAAACATTCCGGCTGCCACGGGGAGCACAACTATCTTCAGAGTGGTGAGCGCCATGTTCAGGAAGGGAACGGGCACAGACTTTCCTAAGAGAAGCCAGCTCCAGAGGGGGGTCATCAGCGGTGCGAGGAGCGTGGAGAAGGCTGTCATCGATATGGAGTAGGGCAGATCACCTCCGGAGAGGTAGGTAACCAGATTGGAGGCTGTGCCTCCGGGTGCTGACCCCACAAGGACAACCCCCACCGTCAGGGGCAGGTTCAGGTCGAAGAGCAGGGCGAGGAGGAAACCCGACAGGGGCATCACGCTGAACTGAAGCAACGCCCCAAGGAGGATTATCCAGGGTCTGCGGAGGATCCTCACAAAGTCGGCTGGGGTAAGCGTGATCCCCATACTGAGCATGATGACCACCAGCAGGGGAACCACAAGCCCCCTGAACCCTGCGAACAGATCGGGAAGCAGAACGCCTCCGCAGGAAAACAAAAGCAGGAGAACAACAAAGAGCAGATCCCGCACGGGTATATAATTTTATCGATGCCCCGCAGAGGAAATAAGCTTTACGAGGGAAAAGCCAAGATAGTTTACGAAACAGAGGATCCCCACAAACTTATCCTCCACTTCAAGGATACGGTGTCCGCCTTCGACGGTCTGAAGAAGGAAAGGCTCAGGGGGAAAGGTTCCCTCAACAACACCATATCCAGCCTCCTGTTCGAAATTCTGGAGAGCAGGGGTGTAAAGACCCACTACATACAGAAGATCTCGGACAACGAGATGCTCGTCTGGAGAGCGGAGCGCTTCCCCGTGGAGGTGGTTGTGAGGAACGTCTCGGCGGGGAGCATCCTCAAAAGACTCGGTCTGAAGGAAGGGGAACGCTTCAAGAAGCCCCTCGTGGAGTTCTTCTACAAAAACGACGAGCTGCACGATCCCCTCATCTGCGCTGAGCACATAGAAGCTCTCGGTCTTGCTCCCGTCCATGCCGTTCCCCTCATGAAGGAAACCGCCCTCCGGGTGAACGAGATCCTCGGGGAGCTGTTCGCCAAGCAAGGGATCCTGCTGGTGGACTTCAAACTCGAGTTCGGCAGGCTTCCGGACGGCAGCGTGGGCGTCGTCGACGAGATATCACCCGACAGCATGAGGCTCTGGGACAGCAGAACGGGGGAGAAGTTAGACAAGGACAGGTTCCGCTACGATCTGGGGGATCTTTTAGAGGGTTACAGAGAGGTTCTCAAACGGCTGAGCTGATCACTCCACCTCTATCTTCTGAGCCTTCTTCCTCCTTCCCCTGCCTTCGATCCTGCGCTCCAGGTTTTCGACCTGATAGTCTAAAAGGGTCTTGAAGATCCTGAGGAAGGACAGCTCCGCGGTGTAAAGGTGGCGCAGGACCTCTTCCCTCACCTCCCGGGGTGGGAGGAGCAGTTCAAAAAGGTTGAGGATGCTGCGTCTCAGCTCCCTGACCTCTTCCTCGAGGCTCTCCGGTCTCAGCTCCTCCTTCTTCTTTCCCATAGTCATAAATATATATCGAAGATCACAGACAAACCGCGAAGCGGTTAAAATTTAACCTTATGAAGGTCAGGATAAACGGCAGAATCTTCAACATCCCCAAGGGGGTGAGGTTCGGCGAGCTGAGCCACGAGATAGAGAAGGCGGGTATAGAGTTCGGATGCACCGACGGCCAGTGTGGGGTGTGCATAGCCCGGGTGGTGAAGGGTCTCGAGTGCCTCCGGGAACCCTCCGAGGAGGAGGAGGAGACCCTCTGGAGAACGGGAGCCGTCGATGAGGAGGAGAGGCTCACCTGCCAGCTCGTCATAGAGGATGAAAGCTGTGAGGAGATAGTCATAGAGTCAGAGGACTGATGACCTACAGAATCCTTCAGTATCAGAAGGAAGTTCTCGAGAAGGGAAAGGCTGTCCCTGTCAACCTCGTCCACGGGGAGGAGGAGTTTCTCGTAAGAACCCTCATCGAAAAGCTGAAGTCCCTGCATGGGGACAACACCACGGTGGTGTGGGGGGACGACGTGCGTCCCGAGGATGTTTACAACCTCCTCTCGGAGGGAAGCATGTTCTCCGCAGGGGCGGACAGGGCGGTGGTAGTCCTGAGGGCGGAGGAGTTCTTCAAGAAGCTCAGAGGCAGGAGAGCGCTTTCCTCCTTCACCGGCACCCTCGGGAAGCTGAAGAGGGCAAAGCTCTTTCTCGTTTTCAGCAGGAAGCTGACATCCCAGGACCTTGCGAAGGAACCCCTTAAGAGCATAGCCAAGATAGGGCACGTGATCGCTGCGGACAGGCTGAGTCCAGCCAAGGTGAAGGAGATGGTTCGCAGGAAGCTCGAGCGCGAGGCGGGGGGTGTGGAGGAGGAGGCGCTGAACCTGCTCGTGGACATGTGCGGAGGCAACCTGACGGTTCTGAGGCAGGAGGTCGAAAAGCTCATAGCTTACGCCGCGGGGGAAAGGATCACCCCCCGGATGGTCAGGGAGGTGTGTTCTCCCTGGGAGAGCTACACGGTCTTCGACTTCATCGACAGCTTCATGAAGGGCGATCTGGAGGGATCCCTTAGGGCACTGGAGGACTCCTGCAGGAAGGGCGTTCCCGCTCTTCAGATCCAGTCAACCCTTGTCAGCTACGCTCTCAGGCTTTACACCCTCCACAGACTGCTGAGCGGGGGAAAGGACGTGGAAAAGGCTCTGGACTCCCTCGGCGTCAGACACAGCTTCCTGCGGATGAAGCTGAAGAGCTACCTCGAGTCCTTTCCCCAGAAGAGGCTGAGGGATCTGGTTCTCTCCCTCCACAGACTCGATGCGGATCAGAAGCTCCGCTTTGTGAATCCTGAAACCTCCCTCAGAAACTTCACCATCGATTTCCTCCGCAGCGCCTATCTTTAAATCCTATGAGGGTAAAGCTGAGACGCTTTCGGGAAGGTTCCTTTCACACCGAGGAGTACAGTCTGGAGGACGTGGAGGGTCTCACGGTCCTCGAACTCCTTTACAGAATAAGGGAGGAGTTGGACCCCTCCCTCTCCTTCAGAGCCATGTGCAGGTCGAGCGTGTGCGGGACGTGCACCCTCAAGATAAACGGGGAGCACAGACTCGCCTGCAACACGAGGGTAGAGGGAGAGGAGATCCTTCTGGAGCCTCCGGACGTTTTTCCTCCCCTGAAGGATCTCGTCGTATCCCAGGACAGCATACCCGATAGGCTCAGAAAGGCAAAGGTGTGGGTTGTGCCCGGAGACAGGGAAGCCGGTCCCGCAGAGGTGGGCAGGATCTCACGACCAAGGGACTGTATCCTCTGCGGGGTGTGCGACAGCGTCTGTCCTCCCCTGATAGAGGGAAAAGCCTTCGGGGGACCCCTTCTCTTTACGAGATTCTACTCCGTTTTCGATGACCCGAGGGACGGCAGGGGGGAGGAGAGGCTCGGCGACATCCTTCCCTTCAACGTTCAGAGCTGTGTCCACTGCGGAAACTGCAACCTCTTCTGTCCCAAGGGATGTATGCCGGAGCGATGGATCACCCTCACAGAAAGCAGACTCCTCAGGGGAGGTTACATAAGCCGGAAAGAGGAAGACTTTGGCTTTCTGGGGTTTTAATATTTAGAGGATGGCGGAGACAACGGGCAAGGAACTTTCGAAGGTGGAGAAAGCGGCTGTTCTGCTCATGTCCATGCCTCCCGACGTTGCCGCAAAGATCCTGAAGGAGCTTACGGAGGAGGAGATTCAGAAGATCTTTCTCACGGCGGCGCGCCTCAAGGATCTGACAGCCTCCGACATAGAAACCTCTGTCAGGGAGTTTTTAGAGGATTTCAGCTACGTGGCTACCCAGTATTCCAACCTCGAAACCCTGCTGGAGCAGCTTCAGGGAGTCCTCCCACCGGAGGTTTACGAGAGGATAAGGAGCCTCATAGGCTCCGCAGGGGTGGCGGAGGGGCTGGAGCAGCTCGAGAAGATAGACACCCGGGTCCTCGTAGGTCTCATCAAGAACGAACACCCCCAGACCATAGCGGTCCTCCTGTCCCAGCTGACCCCCCGGAAGGCTTCGGAGATACTCCAGTGGCTACCTGAAAGCCTCAGGTTCGAAGTGGTCAAGCGCATAGCCACCCTCGAAAACGTCTCCCCCCAGTTCCTCCGGGAGCTGATCGAAACGGTTACCGAGGAGATAAAGGCTCTGGGCATATCCGGAGGCATAAAGAAGCAGGAAGGGGTAGCCATAGCCGCGGAGCTTATGAACATGCTGGACAAGGAAAGTGCGGAGGCTCTCCTCAGGAAGATAGGGGAGGAGGATCCCACCCTCGAGGAGAGGATACGGGAGAAGATGTTTACCTTCGAAGATATACGCAAGCTCGACAACAGAGCCATCATAGAGGTGCTCAAGGCTGTGGACAAGAACACCCTCATCATAGCTCTGAAGGGTGCCCCCGAGGACATTAAGGACAAGTTCTTCTCCAACATGTCGAAGAGAGCAGCCAAGATCATGCAGGAGGATATGGAAGCCCTCGGACCTGTCAGGAAATCGGAAGCGGAGCGGGCGCAGAAGCAGGTAGTCGCCATCATCAGGAAGCTCATAGACGAAGGAAAGATAGAGATCGGCGGAGAGGAAGCCTATGTCTAAGGAGTTCAGACCCATATTCAGGGTGGGGAACCCCACAAGCCAGATCGCGGAGTTCAGGAGCGATATTCAGAAGCTCACGGAGGAGAGGAACAGACTCGAAAGGGAGCTGTCAAGACTTCTGAAGCGCCTGCAGGAGCTGGAGGGGGAGAACACAGGTCTGAGGGAGGAGATCAAAAACCTTCGGGAACGTCTCCAGGAAAAAGAGGAGGAGCTGGAGAGGGTTTCGAAGAACCTTGCGGATAGGGAAAACGTCAGGAGGATGGCGGAGGAGCTGGCTGATAAGGTAACCCAGCAGCTCAGGGGGTTGAAGGATAGCCTGCGAAACGACTTTGTCCACATAGCCAGAGAGGTCATCAGGGAGTTTCTGATGACGGACGTCCTCCCCAAGGAAGAGGTCGTTACGAAGGTTCTGGAGGAGGTCTTCACCAGGGTTACGGATCTGAAGGGATCCGTAAAGGTGTACCTTAACCCCCAGAACGTCGACGGAGCCTACGAGTTTACGGGAGCTTTCAACGACAAGATCAGCGGGAGGATAGAGATCGAGATCCTGACGGACAGCTCCCTCAGGGAAGGGGAGGTGGTGATAGAAACCCCCAAGTTCGTTATAGAGAGGAAACACGATGAGATCCTGGAAGAGATCTTCAGAGAGGTTCTGAAGCGTGTCCTTGAGGGGAGTTAAGGTTTACGGAAAGATAGTAAAGGTAAGCGGTATATACCTCGAAGCCTACAATCCGGGAAGCGCGACGGGCGACCTTGTGGAAATACGCCCCTCCACGGGAAGCAGCATATACGGGGAGGTTATAGGCTTCAACGAGGACAGGTGCATAATCATGCCCTACGGGAGACTCTCGGGCATAAAACCGGGGGACAGAGTGCTGGTACGGAGCGAGCACGTCTCGACCCTCACGGGAAGCGTGCTTCTGGGAAAGGTGGTAAATCCCTTCGGGGAACCCCTCGACGGAACCCCCGTATTCACCGCCGAGAGAGTGCCCATAGAGCTTTCCAGCGTCAACCCCCTAAGCAGGGAGCGCATAGGAAAGGTTTTCGATACAGGGGTTCGCTCCATAAACGCCCTCTTCACCTTAGGGAAGGGTCAGAAGGTCGGCATCTTTGCGGGGGCGGGTGTGGGTAAGAGCACCCTTCTGGGGATGATAACCAACTACAGCTCCGCTGACGTTGTGGTCCTTGCCCTCATAGGGGAGAGGGGCAGAGAGGTCAGGGAGTTTGTGGAGGACGTTCTGGGGGAGGGTCTGAGGAAGAGCATAGTGGTTGTCTCGACCGCGGACGAACCTCCGGTTGTAAAGGTAAAGGGGGCGCTGAGCGCCATAGTCCACGCCCGCCACTTCGCCTCCCGGGGAGCGGACGTGCTCCTCGTTATGGATTCCATAACCCGCTTTGCCATGGCTCAGAGGGAGATAGGTCTTGCCGCCGGAGAACCTCCTACCCTGAAGGGTTACACGCCCTCGGTCTTCCACATGATGACCAACATAGTCGAAAGCTGCGGGAGCTTCCGGAGCGGGGGGAGTATAACCGGGATCTTCAGCGTTCTGGTGGAGGGAGACGATATATCGCTGGATCCTGTAGCCGACGCCCTTGTGGGCGTGTTCGACGGACACATAGTCCTCTCCCGCAAGAGGGCGAACGCGGGCCTTTTCCCGGCGGTCGATCCCATCAGGAGCCTGTCCCGGCTCATGCCCAGACTGGTTTCGGAGGAACACCTCAGCATGGCTATGTACGTCCGCGAGCTTCTGAGCTCCTTCGAATCCATGGAGGATCTCGTCAATCTTGGACTCTACAAGAGGGGATCGAACCCGGCGGTGGACAGGGTTCTGGAGAACAAGGAAGCCATAGACGCCTTCTTCAGACAGGATTACCGGACGGGAATTTCCTTCGACAGGAGCGTCGAGGATCTGAGGAACCTCTACCTGACCCTCAGGGGCGAACAAGCCTGAATCCAGCCTTTTCGAAGCGCCTGTTGTAGGAGATAACCTCCTTTACCTTCCTCTTCTTTGCCTTTGCTCCCTTCAGACAGTCCATAAAGCTCAGTCTGGTCCGCAGGTAGGTCTTCACAGCGTTCTGAATCACCTCCCTGTTTTCGACGCTGAAGAGGCTATCCATGAGTATGGTGCTGACCACATCCCCCACAACCTCCCTCTCCCAGCCGTAAACCTCCTCCAGGAAGTAAACTACCTCCGTGATCACCTCCTCCGTTACCAGAAGCTTCTCCTTCTGCTTTTCCATATCCCTGAAGAGAGCATCGATCCTGTCCACCTCCTCCTCGGAACCGGAAAAGAACTCCAGCAGAACCCCCGTATCGAGCAGTTTCATAATGATGAATTTTGTCAAACATGGAAAAATGTCAATACATATCGTTCCTGATTGACGCTTGAAAATTTTTGACATCTTCCGATATTTATAGGTAGCCATGGATGAGATCGTCAAGGTTATGGCAAGAGGGCTTATAGCGCTCCCCAGTGATGTGCGCAGGAAGCTGGGGGTCAAGGAAGGGGATATCCTGAAGGTGGAGGTAAAGGATCAGGAGGTTGTTCTCCGCAAGGAGAAGAGGATATACGATCTTAAAGGCGCCCTTTCCTCTAAAAGCCCCTCCGCCGAAAGGAAGAGCTTTGGTGAGATCCTCGCGGAGGAGCTGAAGCGCAAACAGGGGGAGAAGGGATGATGGATACAAGGTTCGACGTGAAGCCCCCGGAGCCCCGCATAGTGGGTCCGGACTACGTTCAGTCCTTCGACAACATGTCCGCCACCGACTTTATGAAGATCTATCTCGAGACCCTGAAGTTTCAGGATCCCTTCAGACAGCAGGACATCTCCAAGTCCCTCGAGGACGTGGTGCGCCTCAATCAGGTTCGCTTCTACACGGACATGAAGCTCTTTACGGAAAGCCTCACCGCCTGGATGAATCAGATGACCTTCCTTCAAACTGTGAACATGATAGGGAGGGATTTCGTCTTTGGAACCGACGTGCTGGACACGGTAAAGGGTGGCGATTACTACATCCTCTCGGGGGAAAGGGTCCGGGGAGCTGTCCTGAAGGTTTACGATGGGGAGGAGGTCATCAGGGAGATCGAACTCGATTTAGAGAGGGGACTCAATCCGGTGGACATCTCGGATCTACCCAAGGGTCAGTTCACGGTAAAGCTCTTCAAGGGAGATTACGAGATTCCGGGATGGCAGTTAGGTTTCATGGACACCGTCCAGTCCGCAGGGATAGTGAACGGTGAGCTTCTTCTGGACCTGCTTTCGGGCAGGCAGGTTTCCGCCTCTCAGATTATATACACGGGGGTATGAACCATGCTTAGGAGCTTTTTCAACGCAGTTACGGGAATGGACGCCTCCCGTTTCTGGATCGATATAACCTCCGACAACGTTTCCAACGTCAACACGGTGGGGTTCAAAGCTCAGAGGCCCCTGTTTCAGGACGTCATATCGCAGGTAACGATTGGACTGAACGTTGTTACCGGCACGCTCAAGTCGACCACCTACGGTGCGGGTGTGGTGGTGGACAGCACCCAGAAGTTCTGGACCATAGGTAACTTCAAACAGACCGGCATGAACACCGACCTCGCCATACAGGGAAGGGGTCTGTTCATCCTGAAGGATCCAATTACAGGGGCGAGCTTCTACACGAGGGACGGTCAGTTCAGACTAAGCAGGGACGGATACATGGTTACCTCGGGAGGCTTTTATCTTCAGGGTTTCAGACTGAACGAGAAAGGGGAGGTGGTGGGAACCGGTCTGGAGAGCATCCACGTCCAGCAGCAGCTTCCCCCCAGAGCCTCGGGACAGGTGAACTTCCTCCAGCCCACGAACCTCAACGCGGAGGCGATAGCTCCCACCGCCGCCTTCGATCCCAACAGCACAACCACCTACAACTACAAGTACACCATAAGTGTATACGATAGCCTCGGGAACGAGTATCAGGCTGACGTTTACTTCAAGAAGGAGGCAACCGCCAACAGGTGGAGGGTATTCATACTGAGCGACTACGACGGGGACGGAAACCTCGAAAACCTCATCTCCAACGCCTACCGCTCAGGGTTCGAGACCTCCGGAGGAAACACCTACAACTATCAGACGATAGTTTTCGATCCCGCCACAGGGAAGATAGATCAGGACGACACCCAGACGCTCAATCCGGGCTTTCAGGCTGTTACCCTCGGTAGCAAGACCTACTTCTTCCTCCAGATGTTCGACACCACAAACCTTCCCACAGACGTTACCACGGGAGCGGCGAACTCCCTCGACACCTCCTCGGGGGGAACCCTAGGTAATACGGTCGAGGGACTGACAACCGTGCCGGGCATGATCCTCACCCTCGGGGACGAGGTTGCCTCGGACACGGACGCTAACCTTATCCAGAACTCCTACGTTAACCAGTTTGCAGCCGACTTTGTCATAACCCTCGAGCAGGACGGCTACGCCAAAGGAGATCTTATAGACGTTTACGTTCTGTCGGAGGACGGATCCGTGGTGGGGGTTTACTCCAACGGAAAATCCCTGCCCCTTTACAGGGTTGCCGTTGCCGTGTTTACAGATCCCGAGGAGCTTACCAAAAAGGGAGCCAATCTTTACACATCCATAACGACGCCTACTATATTATTAGCAGGAGGTGCGGAAAAGGTCAGATCGGGGATGCTGGAGATGTCCAACGTGGATATAGCGAAGGAGTTCATAAATCTGATCACGGCTCAGAGAGCTTATCAGGCAAACGCGAGGGTTATAACCACATCCAACACCATACTTGACGAAACCGTTAACCTTGTTAGATAATCAGAGCCATGGCTGACGAGGAGAGGGAGGAGCAGCAGGCGGAGGAGAAGACCGGCGGAGGCAAGGGCAAGCTTCTCCTCATCGCCCTCCTTCTCCTCATACTTTTAGGGGCTGGAGGAGGAGCCGCCTACTTTTTTCTCTTTGCCAAAAAGGGAGACAAGAAGGAGGAGGTTCCCAAACCCACCGTATCCCCTGAAGCCGTCGGTGTTATGTATAAGCTCGAACCCTCCTTCATAGTAAATCTGGCGGACCCTGAGATGACCATGTACGCAAGGGTCTCCATAACCCTCGAAGTATCCGCACCGGAGGTTGTTTTAGAGGTTCAGAAGAGGGAACCCATACTGAGGGACGCCATCATAGAGATCCTTTCCAACAAAACGTCGCGGGAGCTGAGGTCCCCCGAGGGAAGGGAGCAGCTCAAGTTAGAGATCATCAAGCGGGTAAACACCATACTGGTGCAGGGGGGGATCAGGAACGTTTACTTTACGGAGTTTGTAGTTCAGGCTGAGTGATGGAGCTGAGCGACTACCTCCTCCGGCTCGGACTTTCCCTCGCCGTGGTTCTGATAGCTCTCTTTGTGCTTCTCCCCTTCTTCCTGAAGAGGTTTACGGGCTTCAGAGGCTCCGGCGGAAAGGGTAGCTTCGAGATCAAAAAGGTTTCCCCGATAGCCAGAAACGTGTTCATAGTCGAGCTGGAGGTGAAGGGTAAAACAATCCTGCTCTGCGTTAGCGAACGGGGAGCTGATGTAATATATAGGGAAGATGGCGTGGGTTCTTCCGCTCCTGATATTTCTGGGTCAGGTGGCTCTGGCTCAGGAGCGGGTGATTCCTCCCGTTGAGCTGAGGATCGGGGAGGGGAACTTAGACACCGCTATCAGACTGCTTCTCCTCCTCACGGTGCTTTCCCTTGCACCGTCCATTCTCATAATGACAACCTCCTTTATAAGGATAGTGGTGGTTCTGTCCGTTCTGAGGCAGGCGATAGGTGTTCCTCAGGTTCCCCCCAATCAGGTTATTGTCTCCCTCGCTCTCTTTCTGACTTTCTTCATCATGAAGCCTGTTTTCGACGAGGTGAACGCCTCCGCTCTCCAGCCTTACATGAGGGAGGAGATCAGCGACAGGGAGTTCTTCGACAGGGTGTCCGCGGTTCTTAAAGGTTTTATGATCGAGCAGACCAGAAAGGACACGGTGGAGGTTTTCTTTGAGGTGGCGGATCTGAGCGAGGAGAAGAAGGAGAACATCCGCAGCGCCGAGGATATCCCCATGAGTATTCTGATACCCGCCTTCATGGTGAGCGAACTCACAACAGCCTTCGAAATCGTTTTCCTGCTCTACATTCCCTTTCTGATTGTGGACCTTGTGGTCGCCTCGATCCTTATATCGATGGGGATAATAATGATCCCTCCCCAGATAATATCCCTGCCTTTCAAGATAATGCTCTTTGTTCTGGCAAACGGATGGGAGCTTGTGGTTCTGTCCCTTGTGAGGAGTTATCAGTAGGAGGTTCGAGGATGGAGCCTGATCTTGTGGTTTCGCTCGGGCAGAAAGCTCTTGAGATGACGATTCTTCTGGCTGCGCCGGTTCTGACCGCTACCTTTCTGGTGGGGCTTGTGGTCAGCGTTTTTCAGGCGGCTACCCAGATTCAGGAGATGACCCTCGCCTACATTCCAAAGATAGTCGCCGCTATGGTAACGGTTTTCCTCCTGGGGGGGTGGATGATGGGCAGGATCGTTGACTTCACCAGAGAGATTTTTGTGAACATTCCCCTCTGGATCCGATGATTTTGCTGGACACAAACGCTCTTATATCCATACTGCTTATTTTTCTGCGGGTTTTTGCTTTCGTTTTCATGGTTCCCTTCTTCGGGACCTTTTTTATGCCTAATTTTGTTCGTATATACTTCTCCCTTGCGATAGCTTTCTCCGTTTTTCTGTGGGGTGATGTGGAGCCGGTTGCTGTAACCTCCACCCTCCAGCTCCTTGGAATGGCTCTTCAGGAGGTTCTTTTTGGTTTCTTTGCCGGCTTCTTTCTGAGGCTCCTCTTTGACGCCATCTTTGTAGCGGGGGAGGTGATAGCCATACACACAGGTCTTGGCTTTCTGATGATGTTTCTCCCTCAGCAACCTCAGACAACGGTTCTGGCAGGTTTCTCTACCCTCATGGGTTCGACCCTCTTTCTGAGTCTTGGAGGTGCCGAGGTGGTTTACACGGGGCTTGTTCGGAGCCTTGAGAGCCTTCCGCCCGGATCCTTCGATCCCTATGCGCTTAACGGGAAGGTCTTTCTGAGCCTGTTCTACGAGAGCTTTTCCTTTGGGGTCAAGGTGGCTCTGCCTGTTCTGATCGCTTCCCTGCTGACTAACATAATCCTTGCGGTGGTAAATCGGTTCATTCCTCAGATAAACGTGTTTATGGTGGGTCTTCCCCTTCAGATAATAGTGGGTTTAACGGTTCTCATGCTCTCACTACCCCTTATTGGTCTTGTTCTGGTTTCCCATATGAGGGAGTATATGCTCGACTTTCTGAGGTTCATAGCCTCTTCGTAATTTCTCCTCTCCCGATGCGCACCCTAAGTCCCTCATAGTTCGGAAAAATCACTTTTCATGACACAGATCATATGAACCCGGACACCCATGTGTTCAAATTCTTAAACAGCAAGGGGGAGGATATAGCTCCCCACAGGCTCCTTGGCAACTGAATAGGGTGAATGTTGATCTTCTCTTAGAGCCATGCACTTTTTAAGCATTCCATTGTGCCCCAAGGCTTTGCGAAGCT
>DRNB01000207.1 GCA_011375045.1 Aquifex aeolicus | reverse complement strand
ATACACCACCAATAGTAGTTTGTCAAGCTACTTGTGATAGCAAAAAGGCTACTTCAAGTAGCAAAAAAGCTACCAGGATCGCATCTACTCTTAGAGCCACAACAACTCCCTATATCTATATCTGTGCGTAAGCACGTTGAAATGCCCTGAAAAAAAGAAGGGATTGCAACTACACCTCCTAAAAAGTTTTTTTACACCACCAAGGTTCAGTTGAAATGCCCTGAAAAAAAGAAGGGATTGCAACATGACGGTGAGTCTCCTTATAACTCTGCAGATGCCTTGCAGTTGAAATGCCCTGAAAAAAAGAAGGGATTGCAACTTATCTCTTCGCACTCATCAGTAAAAATACTGATGAGTGCTATGTTGAAATGCCCTGAAAAAAAGAAGGGATTGCAACGCTAATAACCCCCTTAAGTTCGGGATTTATATGATCCTTTGTTGAAATGCCCTGAAAAAAAGAAGGGATTGCAACCTTTCCTTCGGCGATCAGCCGCTGAGCTTCCTGCATTATTTGGTTGAAATGCCCTGAAAAAAAGAAGGGATTGCAACCGTGAACAGTCGCCCTTCCTTCAGTTGCTCATACACTTGTTGAAATGCCCTGAAAAAAAGAAGGGATTGCGACAGGACAAAATAAAAGGGGATCCCTGAAGGGATCCCCAGTTGAAATGCCCTGAAAAAAAGAAGGGATTGCGACGTTTTCTTGGTAGACACACTATCGGCAAGCTTTTGCTTCGTTGAAATGCCCTGAATAAAAGAAGGGATTGCAACTGAATACTTTTTACCTTTCCTTCAAATAAAGCTCCAGTAACGGGTCTGTGAACTCATACACTCCTCTTCCTACCCTTCTCAGATAGCCGTAGCTGATAAGTTTGTTCAGAGTTCGGTTTACAACCTGATCCTTTACCTCAAGGACTTCGTAGGGGTTCTTTTCTCTTGCAATCGCTCTGAGAACTTCAAGAGCGTGTTTCATGCTCAGCACACGCTCTACAAGGAGTTCTATATAAGCTTTCTCCTCCTCCACAAGTTCCTCAAGAGCATTGAGAATCTCCTTACCGCTCCTGACTTTTTCTATAACCCTTGCAAGGTAATAGGGATGCCCTTTGAGGAGCTTGAACATCTCTACAAACTCATCGGCAGGCACTCCGAGGTTATCGACCGCATACTCAAGGGTGTCTTTAAGCTCGAGACCTCCGAGCTCAACCAGGGTTCCGAACCTGAAGAATACACCGTCCTTGTCCATAAAGACCTTCTTCATGATCGTTTCCTGAGAACCTGCGAAGATGTAGGAGGTGTGTTCGTGGTGCTGGATTACGCTCCTGAAAAGCTTTACGGCTTGAGGGTTAGTCTTGTATATCTCTCCAAACTCATCAAAAGCTACAACCATCCTCCTGCCCTTCCTGCTGGCTATCTTCTCTGGAAGTTCAAGGGCTTCCCTGAGCATCTCCCTCTCGTCCGTCCCTTTGAAAACTTCAAGGTTAATCTCTATACCCTCTTCCTTTAAGACTGCTTTCCCCTTTATCTGGAAGAGGTGTGAGAGTTTTCTTATCTTCCCCTCTATACCGAGCAGATCAAGGGTTCTGTTAAAGATGTGCTTTGAGAGGGCGGACACACTGTCCGCATAGGGCATGAGGTCTATGTAGAGGGTCAGGAACTTTTTGTCTTCCAGCTCCCGCAGAACCTTTCTTATCAGGGTTGTCTTCCCATACCTCCTTGGAGCCACTATCACGAAACTCTCCCCTCGCTTCAAACCCTCCTCCAACTTCCTCAGCTCCTCAACTCTATCTATAAACTCCATAGCGTTTATAAATATAAACAACTTTCGCTGATGAGTAAATAAGTAAATGATTATAAAAGTAAACAGGATTTGCTTATACTTCTTGTCCGAAGGATGTGAACACTGTAGCGCTTGTAAGAGACCTACTTGATAAAGTTTACCGCTGGACAGAATCCCTTCAAGTGTAAAGGCAAGGTAGGTTCACATTTGCTCTCCTGTGGAAGGCGGGGTGCGCTGTCTGTTTTTCAAGGTTAACTTATAAAGATGAGGCTCCTTACCCTCGATGTGGGAAACACCACGGTGGACGCCTGTCTCTTCGAAGGGGAGGAGCCGGTTTACTTAGGGAGGTTTTCCCCTTCCAGACTTCAGGAGCTTGCCGGAGGCTACGATCTTGTGGCTGTCTCCTCCGTAAGGGAGTCCCTCAACAAGAAGCTCTCCGGGCTGTTCGGTGGGAAGCTGAGGTTCCTAACCCTCTCCGATATACCGCTTAAGGTGGAGTACCGCACGCCCCAGACCCTCGGGGTGGACAGGGTTCTCTTTGCCTTTGGTGTGAGGGAGTTCTACACCCAGAGCGCCGTCCTCGTAATGGCGGGAACAGCTCTTGTGGTGGACCTTCTTCTGGAGGGGGTCTTCAGGGGAGGCTTTGTAACGGCGGGGGTCTCCCTCAAACTCCGGGCGCTTGCGGAGCGAGCGGAGGGAATCCCCCTCTATCAGCCCGCTCCCTTCAGGGAAACCCTCGGCAGGAGCACGGAGGAATGTGTTGTCGGAGGCACCTATCGGGAAAGCACCGCCTTCATCAGGGAGGCTGTCCGCCTGTGGTCTGCAGAGGCGGGAGAAAAGCTCCCCGTTTTCATCACAGGAGGAGACGGAGCTCTTTTCGAAGAACTCGGAACCTATGACCCCCTTATACTTCACAGAGCCATGCACAAAATTATAATTAACGGATGAAGGACTACTACCGCATCCTCGGTGTGGAACCCGGCGCGGGTGTGGAGGAGATCAAGAAAGCTTACAGAAGACTCGCCCGCAAATACCATCCCGACAGGAACCCCGACCCCTCAGCCCACGAGCTTTTCAGGGAGATCAACGAAGCCTACCACGTTCTCTCGGATCCGGAGAAACGTCAGGAGTACGACAGGATCCTGAGAAGCGGGGACGAAAAGGGATTCAGAGACTTTGTGGAGTACATACAGGGACTCATAGATAACCTCCTGAAGGAGCGGAGGAGCAAACCCAGAAGGGGACAGGACGTAAGGCTGAAGTTAACCCTCACCCTCGAGGAAGCCGCCTTTGGAACGGAGAAGGAGGTAGCCTACGAGAGGTGGGTCGACTGCCCCCGGTGCGAAGGCAGGGGAGCGGTGGGGAAGGTGGAAACCTCCGTGTGTCATTCCTGCTCCGGAAAGGGAAGAAGGGTGAGCGGTATCTTCAGCTTCCCCAGACCCTGTCCGGTCTGCGAGGGGAGAGGTTACATCCTCAGAAACCCGTGTCCCACCTGTCATGGAAGGGGAAGAGCCGTGGTTACCAGCAGGATAAAGCTCTCCGTTCCACCGGGCACCGATGAGGGGGACGTGTTCAGGGTTTCAGGAAAGGGACACGCCGGACTCAACGGGGGAGCGAGCGGGGATCTTTACCTCCGGGTGGTGCTGAAGGAGCATCCCATCTTCAGGAAGTCAGGCAGAGACCTTCATTTAGAAAAGTCCATAAGCTATCCCCTCGCGGTTCTCGGCGGTGTTGTGAGGATCCCGACCCTCGGAGGCGGGGAGAAGGAGATCTTTTTAGAGCCGGGAACCGAGTGCGGAGCTACGAAGACGATCTCCGGCGAGGGTTTTCCCTCAGGGAAAGGCAGGGGTAACCTGATCGTAACCTTCAGGGTGGAGATACCTAAAAACGTCTCCGAGAAGCAGAGGAAGCTCCTGCTGAAGCTGGCGCAAACCATGGGGGAAGAGGGAATAGACACAGGAAGAAGCCTCGGGGAGCGGATAGCCCGGTGGATGGGGGTGTGATCAGGCTACCTTTTCCCTCCCGCGGAGATACTTTCTGAGAAACACGCCCGTGTAGGATCTGGGGTTTTCAGCCACCTCCTCAGGCGTTCCCGTTGCCACGACCTCCCCTCCTCCGTCCCCACCTTCGGGACCGAGGTCTATAATCCAGTCGGCGCACTTCACCACGTCGAGGTTGTGCTCTATCACCACAACCGTGTTCCCTCTGTCCACAAGTCTCTGGAGCACCTTTATAAGCTTCCTTATGTCGTCCATGTGGAGCCCCGTGGTGGGTTCGTCGAGGAGGTAGAGCGTGCGTCCCGTCTCCTTTTTGGACAGCTCCCGGGCAAGCTTTATCCTCTGAGCCTCCCCGCCGGAGAGGGTGGGTGCAGGTTGACCGAGCTTTATGTAGCCCAGCCCCACGTCCCTGAGGATCTGGAGCTTCCTTTTCAGGGAGGGTATGTTCGAGAAGAACTCGTAGGCTTCGTCAACGGTCATGTCCAGGATTTCGGAGATGTTCCTTCCCTTGTAGAGCACGTCGAGGGTTTCCCTGTTGTACCTCCTGCCCTTGCAGACGTCGCAGGTAACGTAAACAGGGGGGAGGAAGTGCATCTCCACCTTTATCACACCCTCTCCCTGACAGGCTTCACAGCGTCCCCCCTTGACGTTGAAGGAGAACCTTCCGGGTTTGTAGCCCCGGGCTCTGGCTTCCGGAGTGCCGGCGAAGAGATCCCTTATCTGATCGAAGATCTTCGTGTAGGTGGCGGGGTTGCTCCGGGGCGTTCTGCCGATGGGGGACTGATCGACGTTTATCACCCTGTCGAAGTGCTCCAGACCCTCGATCCTGTCGACCTTTCCCGGCTGTTCCTTCGATCCGTAAAAGTAAGCTCTCGCGTACCTGTAAAGGACATCGTATATGAGCGTGGACTTCCCGCTTCCCGAAACACCCGTTACGCACACAAGAAGCCCCACGGGTATCTCCACGGTCAGGTTCTTGAGGTTGTGCTCTTTTGCCCCCACTATCCTCAGGACAGCTCCCTCCGGTTTCCTTCTCTCGGAGGGGACGGGAATCTCCCTGCGCCCGGACAGATAGGACCCCGTCAGGGATCGGGGGTTTTTCTTCATCTCTTCGAGGGTCCCCGCCACAACGACCTCGCCCCCCTCCTTTCCCGCTCCGGGACCCAGCTCCACCACGAAGTCCGCGGACTCTATGGTTTCGGGATCGTGTTCGACCACTATAACGGTGTTGCCTATGTCCCTGAGCTCCTTCAGCGTTCTGATGAGTCTGTGGGTATCTCTGGGATGGAGACCTATGGAGGGTTCGTCGAGAACGTAGAGGACGCCGGTCAGTTTGGATCCCACCTGTGTGGCAAGTCTTATCCTCTGCATCTCACCACCCGAAAGGGTGGTCGCGCTTCTGGAAAGGGAAAGATAGTCGAGTCCCACGTTCACCAGAAAGCCGAGCCTCTCAGAGATCTCCTTTATGAGCCTCTCCCCTATCAGACGGTCCCTTTCCTCCAGCTTCTGGGGTAGCGCGTCCATCCACTTCTTGGCTTCGCCGACCGGCAGATCCGTTATCTCCCATATGTTCTTCCCACCCACGAGGACAGCGAGAGCCGCGCTCCTGAGCCGTGAACCCCCGCACTCGGGACAGGGTTTCTCCACTATGTAATCCTCTATCTCCTCCCTTACTCTCTCTGAGTCCTCCTCGAGGAAGCGCCTCTCCAGGTGCCTTATGATTCCCTCGAACTCGAAATCCTGTCCGCCTCCGTAAAGGAGTATCCTTCTGACCTCCGCAGGCAGTCGGGAGAACCGGGTTCGCGGACTGTAGCCGAGTTTGCGGAGAACGTTAGCCACAGGAAACTTTATGTAGCTGAAGAGAGCGGTGTCCGCTATCCGGAAGGCGTCGACGGCGGGTTCCTCTTCGTCTATCAGAAGCTTTGGATCTATCTCCCACTTTACACCGAGTCCCTTGCAGTTCTCACAGGCACCGTAGGGTGAGTTGAAGGAAAAAAGCCTCGGGGACAGCTCGGGAATGGTGAAGCGGTGCTCGGGACACACGAGGCGTTCGCTGAACAGCTCTTCGACGCCTCCCTCCACCTCTTCGATCTTCAGGAGTCCACCCGCAAGCTCTAAAGCTTTCTCTATGCTGGTGAGGAGGCGGGGTTTTTCCTCCTCTTCGAGGATGAGTCTGTCCACCACCACCTCTATGGTGTGCTTCCTCCTCCTGTCCAACGGTGGAACCTCTATGATCCTTTTGAGCTCACCGTCGACCTTTATCCGGGTGTAACCCATGCGGTCCAGATCTCTGAGGAGGTCCCTGAACTCCCCCTTTCTTCCCCTGACCACGGGGGAGAGAACCATAACCCGCTTTCCCCTGAAGCGCTCGTATATCCTCTCTAACATCTCGTGGGCTGAAAGACCTTCGAGGAGGCTCCCGCAGTAAGGGCAGTGGGGTTTACCCAGATTAGCCCAGAGTACCCTCATGTAGTCGTAGATCTCGGTTACGGTTCCCACGGTGGATCTCGGATTCTTGGAGGTGGTTTTCTGGTCTATGGCTATAGCTGGCGACAGGCCCTCGATGAGATCGACGTCGGGTTTCTCCATCACCCCGAGAAACTGACGGGCGTAAGAGGACAGAGATTCCACGTAGCGCCTCTGTCCCTCCGCGTAGATGGTGTCGAAGGCGAGGGAGGACTTGCCGGAGCCTGAGGGTCCTGTTACCACCACGAAGCGGTTTTTGGGTATCTCCAGGTCTATGTTTTTGAGGTTGTGCTGTCTGGCGCCCCGTATTACTATCCTGTCCATGGTCTTTTACAGTTTACGCGAAAACCTCCACCTTGTTCTTACCTTCGTGCTTTGCCTTGTACATAGCCTTGTCCGCTCTGTAGAGCAGGCTTTCGAGACCGCACTCGACGGGTTCGCAGGAGGCTATGCCCGCGCTGACCGTAAGACGGACTACGTCCGTATCGAAACGGAATATGACCTTTTCAAAGGCGTCCCTTATCCTCTCAGCTACCCGGATGGCGTCTTCGGTGCGGGCGTGGGGCAGGAGAACCACGAACTCCTCACCGCCCAGTCTGACGGGAATATCGGTGCT
>DRNB01000206.1 GCA_011375045.1 Aquifex aeolicus | reverse complement strand
CTTTGTCCTTTAGAAGGAAGGAGAGGATAAGACTCCTGCTTGCAGATATAATAAGACGAACATCCATTGGGTAGATATTTTAAAGTATTTTTCTGAAATGCTCATCGGTCTAATAGCAGGTAGGGGAAAGCTACCGGAAGTATTCAGGGAAGAAGCTCGTAAGAAGGGCTGTGAGGTTGTTACCGTAGGTGTGAAGGGTGTAACGGACACACAGGCGGACCAGCTCTTCCCCGCGGGAAAGGTGGGGGGTGTTATGAAGTTCTTTAAAAGGAGGGGCGTTTCAAAAATAGTTATGCTGGGCAAGTTCGAACACAGACTCATATACTCGACCCTTCTGAACTTCGATATGCAGGCGCTCAGCGTTCTGCGCAGGGCAAAGGACCGGAAACCTGCGAGCCTTGTGAGGGCGTTCATGGAGGTGTTTGAGGAGGAGGGTTTTGAGTTCATAGATCCGCGTCCGTTCATGGAGAGCCTTCTGGTGGAGGAGGGGGTGATGGGCAGGAGGAAGCCGACGGATGAGGCGGAGGAGGATGGGCTGTTCGGCTTCCTCATAGCCAAGGAGATAGCGGAGTTAGACGTGGGGCAGACGGTTGTTGTTAAAAACAAGGCTATCGTCGCGGTCGAGGCGATGGAGGGAACGCAGGCGACCATAAAGAGGGGGGGCGAGCTGGCGGGAAAAGGTGTGAGGGTCGTGAAGGTGGCGAGGAAGAGTCAGGACTTCCGGATAGATGTGCCTGTGGTGGGACCCGAAACCCTCGAGGTCATGGGATCCGTGGGAGCGGACGCTCTCTTTCTGGAAGCCGGAAAGGTTTACGTCATCGAAAAGGAGAAGTTCGCCCGGCAGGCTGACAGGCTTGGTATATCGGTGGTAGGTCTGTGCTAAAATCTAAACCGTTATGTCGGAAAAGTGGGAACGTTACAGGGAGAAGATCTACGAGCTCAGGGAGATATTCAGAAACAGGAGCGAGGGGGGTGAAACCGATGTGGACATCCTCCTGCCCGGAGACAGCGAGTACGAATCCCCTCGCGGGGTTCCCTACGTGCGCATAAGGTATTACATAAACGACCACTTCCATGAGAGAAAGGTGGAGCTTTATGAGCACCACCTCAAGAAGGAGCTGAGGGACCTCATCAACCTCATAGAGCACTTCATACAGGAATTCGAAATGGAGATAGACCAGAGTGAATACGGCGGTGGCTGACACTCCTTCGGAGGGGTGGCCGAGCGGACGAAGGCGGGGGATTTGAAATCCCTTGAGGGTTAACAGCCCTCCGTGGGTTCGAATCCCACCCCCTCCGTTGACACGGAGTCTGCTCCTGCAGTAAAGTAAAACAGGAAGGCAAGAGATGCTATGTCCGGAGCCGTGAAAACAGGAATTTCTGAGGTAAAGGTGGGGGGAAACTCTCTGAAGGCTCCGGCTGGAAGGTTGAGCGAAGGATGAAGTTCCTGTTCTCCGAAAACTTCTCTAAAAAAGCCCTGCACTTTTACAACAGCTTCGTTAACCTGCTCGTTATACTGACCGTCCCCATAATCATCTTTACCCTCATCACAGCCATATTCATAATCCTCTACGATCTGAGGCTATTCACCGCCCACATAGTCGAGGGGGAGCTGAGGCTCGAACACGAGGAAGCTTTCAAGCTTCTCATAAAGAACATCCTTAACTTCTTCGTGCTTATAGAATTGTTCAGGGTCTTCCTGGACGTCATAGAGTACAAGCGAATACGAAAGCGTCAGATGCTCGAAGCGGGCATAGTTTTTGTGGTAAGGGAGATAGTGATCGCTATGTTCGAACACAGGTTTTCCTACACGGATCTCATAGGCTACGCCGCCCTGCTCATAGCTCTGGGTGTTACCTACATACTCATGGAGAAGAGCTGGATAGAGATCACACGCCTGAGCAGATACAGACCTGTGGACAGGGATCTCAGCAGGCGCATGAGGCAGATATACAGGAAGATGAAGGTCCGCAAGATCGAGGAGTAATTTGGCAAAGCGCTGGCGGGTTATCGCCTCTCTGCTGAGCGAGGAGTTCGGTATAGAGGTTCAGCCCTCTCAGGAGGGCTGGGGTGCAGGCTACGATCCCAGACACCTGTCCCTTTTAGAAAGCTGGGCTCTGGGGGAGGTGGAGGAGGTTCCTGAAGAGGTAAAACGCCCGAAGGGCGTGGTTTTCGATATCAGAGAGCTCTCAGGAAGGGAGGAAGGCTTCGCCGTTGCCTTTGTGGGACACGAGATCGCCTACCTGCTGAAAACCCCCTTCCCCAACTGGCGCCACGGACAGAGGGAGGTTCTCCGGGCAGGCTATCCGCCCACCTCCTTTACCCTGCTTCTGGCGGCTCTTGAAAGTCTCAGAGTGGCGGAGCTTCTGTCGGCTTCCCACCCCTCCCGCCGCAGGTGGCTGGAGGAGAAGATGGACGCCTCACTCCCCCCGCGGGAGATCCGCTACCCCCACCAGAGCTTTGTTCGCTCCCTCATAGACCTCTGGCTAAAAGGAGGGGAGGGTCTGCCCGGAAGCGTCAGGGAGTATCTGAGGGAGGAAGATCCCACGAGCGCCTACGATGTGCTCATGGAGGAGATCTGGAGCCGTTACCGTCCCCTTGTGGACAGGTCCAGAGAGCTGAACAGGATAGACCTCCTTCTGGACGAGGCGGGGGGAGGATCCCGGCGGAACGTTCACAGAGGCAGAATAATGACAGACCTGCTCCGGAAGCTCCCCTCTCCTGTTCAGGAAATCCTTCACAGACACAGAAGCGCCTCCGGCATGAGCGAGTCCGAAAGGAGCAGGATCCTCAGAGCCCTCTCCGCCGTCCCCCCGTGGATGAGGGAGTATCTGGAGCAGATGAGCTTCCTCGATCTCACGGAACGCGACCTCTCCCTCATCAGGAACCTGCTGCCCCGCACCCTCGAGGTGGACGTAGAGCACAGAGGCTTTCTCACCTTCCTGTTCAGGAGCTGGGAGGAGAGGGGATCGGGAGCCAGAAGGCGGGGAAGGGATAGCCTGCCCGCAGTCAGCTACGGAGAGATTCTGAGGAGCGTCCTGCCCCACGTGGAGCACTTCAGGAGGAAGTTCGGCGCCTTCCTTCCGGCGGAGGAGGAGCGGTGGGGTGGCAGTTACCCGGTGGGTAAGCGCCTCGACCACAGGAGGCTGTCCCGGGAGGTTCCCACGGGGAGGGGAAAGCTCTACAAAAGGAGGGAGGTTCCCGTCCGGCAGAAGCTCGCCTTCGAACTCCTCATAGACCTGTCCTCCTCCATGAGGAGGGACGGCAGGGTGGGAAACGCCCTGCGTGCTCTGGTTCTCGTCTGCGAGGTCCTCCACAGCCTCGCCATGCCCTTTTCAGTAAAGGTTTTCAACGACAGGGTCTTCACCGTCAAGGATTTCGATGAGGACTACCGGTCGGTGCGCCCCCGCATCGTATCGCTGACCGAGAGAGTGGGAGGGGGAACAGATCTGAGCGGTGCGATCCTCAGCGCCTCGGAGAGCCTGACGCTCTATACAAGGAAGGCAAACCTCAAGGGGGTGATCGTCCTCTTCACGGACGGAGCACCCACCAGAGGACTGAAGGGGGAGGAGCTGAAGAGGCTGATCAGGGAAACCAAGCGCCGGATCCCCCTCGTGGGTGTGGGTGTGGGAACCTCGCAGGTGAGGGAGTTCTTCGAGGAAACCGCCGTGAGCGTCAGCAGCCTCTCCCGGCTTCCCGGCGCCTTCGCCTTTGTCCTCGAAAACCGCCTCAGAAGGATTTTCCGGAACCGGTAGTAAAATACTCTCCATGCTGACGCTCCTGATAGACATGGACGGTGTCCTCACCCGGGACAAGGAGTTCACCCCCTTCGACTACGCGCCCGCCTTCATCCGGCACCTCAAGGAGAGGGGAATACCCTTCAGGATAGTCTCCAACAACTCCACCAGACCCCCCCGCCTCATAGTGGACAGACTCAGGGAGAGGGGATTCGATCTCGCCTACGAGGACTTCGTATCCCCCGTGGGGGTGCTTCCGGACTACCTGAGGGAGCGAAGGCTCGAGAGCCTCTTCGTCATAGGGACCTCAGCCCTCAGGGAGTTCCTTGCAGAGGCGGGTTTTCAGGTGAGGGAGGACCACAGGGTCTCAGCCGTCGTGGTGGGTCAGGACAAGGAGCTGGATTTCGCAAAGATAAAGACCGCCGTTTCGGCGGTGTTTTTAGAGGGAGCGAGGATAGTTCCCGTCAACCTCTCCCGCATAGTCCGCGACTCGGACGGCCTTTACTTCCCCGGCGCCGGATCCCTGAGCAGGATGATAGCCCACACCACCGGCTATCAGGAGGAGCTTCCCAACCTCGGCAAACCCTCCCCCCAGTTCATAGACCTCGCTCTGAAGGGTCTGCCCAGAGAGAAGGTGTTTCTCATCAGCGACGACATCTACACAGATCTCATGGGAGCCAGGGAGCTGGGAATCGGAACCATCTTCATGACAACGGGGAAGTATCCCGAGGAGGAGCTGAGGAAGGCTAACTTCAGCCCGGACTACACGTTCCACAGCCTCGAAGAGCTTGAGAATAAAATATTCGGGTGGTTAGGTGGCTGACCCTTCTCCTGATACCCTTCTCCCTCCTCTTCGCCGTCGAGATCCTCTCCGATAGCCTCACCACGCAGGCGGACGGCTCGGTGGTGGCGGAGGGAAACGTCTATGTGGATTACGGGGATTACCTGATCACAGCCTCCAGGATCAGATACCTTCCGAAGGAGAAGAAGGTTTACGCCTACGGAAAGGTCAGGGTGATCAGAAAGGACGGAACCTTCGAGGTAACGGGAAGCGAGGCTTACGTGGATCTGGAGACGGAAACGGGTTACTTCCTCGACGCTCAGGGTCGCTTCAGGAGCTTTTACTTTCAGGCGAGGAGGGTGGACAAGACGGGAAGGGACAGATACAGGATCGAGGACGGGGACGTAACCACCTGTCCCCCGGACAGGAAGGAGATGAAGCTCTGCTTCTGGAGAGCGCAGGTAACGGACAGATACGTTTTCTCCTTCAGCAACTCCCTTAAGTTCTTCGGGGTGCCCTTTGCCTACACCCCCCTTGCCGTTTTTCCTGTTGGGGAGAGGCGCTCGGGACTGCTGCCCCCCCTGATAGGGATGAACACCTACAACAGCTTCATATACATCCAGCCCTTTTACTGGGCTATCTCTCAGGACAGGGACGCAACCCTCACCCTCGATTATAGGGACAGGCAGGCTAAGGGTATGTCCCTCGAGTACAGACAGGCTTTTAGCCCGGGGGAGAGGATGCTCCTCAGGCTTTCCTACTACAGGGAACCCGCACCCCCCGGCGAATGGTGGGAGGGTAGAAACCGGAGGAGCTTCAGGGAAAACAGGTTCAGGCTGGAGTTCTCCACAAGCTCGGGAGGCTGGAAGCTGGGGCTGGATCTTCCCTCCGATCCCTACTTCTTCGAGGACGTTTACTTTTCCCAGAGGAGGAGGACAACCCCCTACACCCTGTCCTACATCACCTACACCCGGTCGAGCGGCGACTACCTCCTCTTCATCAACCTCAGGAGCTACTACGATCTGACCTCCGACACAAACCGAAGGTCGCTGCACCTGCTACCGGAGCTGAGCTTCTACCACAGACCCCGAAGGGTTGGGGGTGTTTATCTGAGCCTTACCTCGAGCTTCACCAACTTTCACCGGGAGGAGGGACTGCGCTCCAGAAGGTTCCTGTTTGTTCCCCGGATCGATGTACCTCTGAGGGTTGTGAATCTGAACAACTACCTGAGTCTGAGTCTGCTCAACAGCTTCTACCACACCGGCGGATCCTGGGACGACAGGGTGATGACCTTTCAGTTAGAGAACCGGCTTCCCCTTTTCCACAGTCTGAGCTACGGGGAGCTCTCCCTCCTCAACGTCCTCGAGCTGGTTTACTCCTTCTCCCCTGAGAACTTCAACAACCCCCAGTTCGACAGCTTCGACGAGGTGGTGAAGGAGAACAACCTCAAGCTCAGGTGGAGCAGCTCCCTCCTGCGGAGCAGGAGAACCCTCGCGGGGCTCTTTGTCGAAGGGGGTTACAACGTTCTCGAGTCCTACCGCTTTCCCACGGACAGCGCCCTTGTGGAGGAGAAGCTCCTTCCCTTCAGGATCAGGGCGTCCCTCTACCCCTTCGACTGGCTGACCCTCACGGAGGACCTCATCTACGACGCTAACCTCAACGTGGTAGCCCGGAGCGTCAGCACAGCCCATCTGAAGATGGGGAAGCTAAGGTTAAGGGGGAGCTACATATCTTCGAGGAACAGCAGGGACATCAGAATCGCAGACCAGTACAGGGTAGGTGGGGAGATCGGTCTGAGGGGGCTCCTGGTCGGTGCGTCGGTTACGAGGGACAACCTGACCGGAAAGGAGCTGTACCGCCAGCTTTACACAGGTTACCGGGGAGCCTGCTGGACCCTCAAGCTCGATTACAGAAGAACCTACTACGGAGTTCAGAAGGGATACATAAGGGAGGTTTACCTCGCCTTTAACGTGTTCAACCTGAGGGAGTTTACACTGCCCCTGCGGAGGAGATGATCTCCTTGAGCCGGCGGGTTTGAAGCTCCACATCCGCGGCTGCGAATATGCCCGATCCTACAACGATCACATCGGCTCCCGCCCGCGCCACATCGGCTATGTTCTCCTCCTTTATACCTCCGTCTATCTCGATCAGACAGGAGGGGTTTATCCTGTCCCTCATCTCCCTCAGAAGGACGAGCCTTTCGAGAGAACGCTCTATGAAGCTCTGGCCGCTGAAGCCCGGATTGACGGACATGAGGAGCACGTAATCCGCGTAGTGGAGCGCCTCCTCCACAGCTGCAAGGGGCGTGCCCGGATTCAGGACGACCCCCGCCTTTGCGGACAGGTTCCTTATGAGCGTCAGCGTTCTGTGG
>DRNB01000205.1 GCA_011375045.1 Aquifex aeolicus | reverse complement strand
GGGTTACCACGGCGCTCAGATATCCCACATCATCGACGAAGCCGGGGTAGCCCGGGGAACCTTTTACCTGCACTTCAGGAGCAAGGAGGAGATATTCAAGGAGCTCCTGAAGGAGGTTGTCGAGGAGCTGAAGGAGAGGATAAGGGTAATAGACCCGTCGGGGGATCCGATCCAGCAGATCACTGAGAACATAGCACGGGTTGTGGAGTTCGCCCTGGAGGAGAGGGAGCTCGCCCGGATAGTTCTTCAGAGGAACAGCGATCCCCGGCTCTTCTCCGCAACAGACCGCTTCTTCGATGAGGTAGCTGCCATGATAGAGGGATCCATAAAGAAGGGGGTGGCTATGGGGGTGCTGAGGGAGTGCGACACGGAGATCACAGCGAGGAGCATTCTGGGAGCGGTGAAGGAAACAATCCGCTGGCTTTTAGATAAAGAAGATATAGATACCTTTCGGATAGCTCGGGAGCTCGTGGAGTTCGGCATGCGAGGTCTCCGAAGGGACGCTCAGGGGGGTGGAAACCATGAAGGTAGCGGAGCACTATAGAGCTTACAGACCACGACCCCTCAGGAGGGAGGAGAGGGACAAGGTAACCCTCCTCTTTGGAGGACTCACCTGGAAGCACGAGAGGCTCATGCAGGCGATCCTCGAAAACGGAGGCTACAGGGCAAAGCCTCTGCCGGAGATCAAACGGGTGGATTTAGACATAGGGAAGGAGTTTGTCGATCCCGGAGCGTGCTGTCCCACCATATTCACCGCAGGCAACCTCGCCCGCTTCCTCAGGGAAAAGGTGGAGGAGGAGGGAGCTCAGAACGTCAGGGACAGGTACGTTTTCGTTACGGCTGGCGCCTGTGGACCCTGCAGGTTCGGTCAGTATCACGAATCCTACGAGCGTGTCCTCGAAGGGACGGGAATGCGCGACTTCAGACTCTTCCTCGTCGACATCCTCAGGATGGAGCAGGAGGAGGGGGGTTTGGAGATAACAACCTCGCTGACGCTCGGTCTTCTGTACGCCGTTTTTCTGGGAGACATCCTCACAGACATGGAGTACGCCGTCAGACCCTACGAGGTAAAACCCGGAGAAACGGACAGGGTTCTGAGGGAAAGTGTGGAGCTCCTCTCTCAAAAGCTCAGGAAGAGGCCACCCCTCAACGGCAGGTGGAGATCCTTTCTCTGGCACGCCACCACCTCCTACTTTACAGAAGCTCTGAGGGAGGTCAGGGAGCTGTGGGACGAGGTGGAGGTGGACAGACTCAGGGTTAAACCGAAGGTTAAGATAACGGGCGAGTTCTGGCTCCAGACCCACGAAGGGGACGGCAACTACAACATAAAGCGGTGGCTCGAAGCCGAAGGTGCGGAGGTCATACCCCCTCCCATAGCGGTGTGGATGGATTACCTGATCCACATGGAACTCTGGAGGATGCAGGAGAGCAGGGAGTTTGTCAGAAGATACCTCCTCAAAAAGCTCCTTACAAAGGGGATCCTGTGGCTCTATCACAGAACCTACAATCGGTTGAGGGCAGCCATGAACAACGTTCCCCATCCCCTTCCCCCTCAGGAGGAGCTCCGAAAGCTGGCAAACCCCTTCTTCGACTACAGGTTAGCCGGCGGCGAAGGACACATGCTCATAGGAAAAGCCCTGTTCGCCTACCTTCACAGACACGCCCACATGATCTGCGAGCTCTCCCCCTACGGTTGCCTGCCCAATACCATGTCCGTAGGTGCCATGCAGGGAGTTCTGGGAAAGTATCCCGATCTCCTCTACGCTCCCATAGAGATAAAGGGCGATGCGGAGGTTCACGCTCTCTCCCGGTGTCAGATGATCCTCACAGAGGCAAAGAGGAAGGCTCAGAGGGAATTCGAGGAGGTTCTGGACAGAACAGGACTGACTCCCGAAAAGGTAAGAGAGTTCGAGGAGGAGCGCCCCCACCTCAGACGGGCTACCTACAGGGTACCCCACGGCGGTTGTGCGGGGACAGCTGCCAGTTACGTCCTGCACGTTGCAAAGATAATGGGGAGGGTCTGATATGCCCGTGCTCGGGCTCGATGTGGGAAGCACCACCTGCAAGTATGTGCTCCTGGACGAGAGCGGACGCACCCTGGACAGAGCCTACGAGAGGCACAACACCAAACAGGCGGAGAAGGTTCTGGAGTTTTTAGAGAGACTCGAAGGAAAGGGGTTCCGACCCGGCAGGGACAGGGTCTTTGTAACAGGATCAGGGGCGGCGCTGATAAAGGATCTCATAGGAGCGAAGTTCGTTCAGGAGGTAGTGGCGGTTGCCACCGCTGTGGAGAAGCTCCACCCGCAGGTCCGCTTCGTGAGCGAGATAGGCGGGGAGGATATGAAAACAGTCTTCTTCCACGGGGACGGAGAGAAGAAAAGCAGACAGGTTTTCATGCAGACCGCCTGTGCGGGGGGGACGGGAGCTTTCATAGAAAAATGCGCCCTGAAGATGGGTCTCTCCCTGGAGGAGCTGTCCCGGATGAGCTACAGGAACCAGCAGATCCACAGGATAAGCTCCAAGTGCGGTATATTCGCGGAGGCTGACGTAAACACCCTCCTCAAGGCTGGGGTTCCCATCGAAGAGATAGTGGCGAGCCTATTCGAAGCTGTCGTGATTCAGAACCTCACGGTGCTCGCAAAGGGCAACGTCCCCAAACCCGTGGCTCTCCTCTTGGGAGGACCCAACCTCTTCTTCAGGGGACTTCAGGAAGCCTGGAGGCACCACCTCTCGAGGCTCTGGAGGGAGAGGGGAGTCCCCCTTCCTCCGGATAGACCTCCGGAGGAGCTTGTGGTTGTTCCGGAGGACGCCCTCTACTACGCTGCGCTCGGGTGTGCCTTCAGCGCTCTCTCGGAGGAGGGAGGAGTTTACGCAGGCTCCGAACGTCTCCGCTGGTGGGTTGAAGAGGGTCAGTACGAGCAGAAGAAGATGGAGGGGGTGCGCGCCCTCTGGAAGGACGAGGATGAGCTGAGGAGCTTCAGAAGGGAGTTCGAGCCACAGGTTCTCGGCTACAGAAGCAGATCCTTCAGGAAGGCGGACAAGGTGATCATAGGCTGCGATTTTGGCTCCACCACAACCAAGGCGGTCTGTCTCTCGGAGAAAGGAGAGATCCTCTTCACCACCTACGCTCTCAGCAGAGGAAACCCCATAGAGGACACCAAAAAGCTCTTCAGGGAGATAAAGGAAAAGACGGAAGGTGCTCAGGTGCTCGCGCTCGGCATCACAGGTTACGGCAAGGACCTGCTCAGGGAGGTTATCGGTGCGGACGTGGCTGTGGTGGAAACCGTTGCCCACGCGACCGCCGGCCTTCACTTCTTCCCCGACGCGGACTGCATCTGCGATGTGGGAGGGGTGGACGTCAAGATCATAATGCTGAGGAACGGAGCCGTTGTTGACTTCAGACTTAACTCCCAGTGCTCCTCCGGAAACGGCGCCTTCCTTCAGGGCGTAGCCGAGAGGTTCGGTATACCCCTTGAGGAGATAGCGGAGCGGGCGCTCTCCGCGAGGATGATGCCCTCCCTCACTATGGGGTGCGGGGTGTTCCTCCAGAGCGACATAGTCAACCAGCAGAGGAAAGGCTGGAACGCGGATGAGATCCTCGCAGGACTCTGCCACATCCTTCCCTTCAACGTCTGGATATACGCGGGCAACATCACAAACTTTCAGGAGATAGGCAGGAAGTTCATCCTTCAGGGCGGAACCCACAGAAACCTTGCGGTTGTCAAAGCGCAGGTGGATTTCCTCAGATCGAGAGTTCCCGATGCGGAGGTGGTGGTTCACCCCTACGCAGGGGAAGCCGGCGCCCTCGGAGCCGCTCTCATAGCCCTCGAGCACTACAGGCAAACTGGAAGGAGCAGCTTCAGGGGTTTCGAAGCCATCGAATCCCTCGAATACAGAACCACAACCTCGGAGGCTACCCTCTGCAGGTGGTGCCCCGTGGAGTGCAGACGGACCTTTGTGGACGTCAAGGTTCCCGGAGGGCGGGGCAAACCCAGAAGCAGGATTCCCCTCCCCGAAGGATGGATCCGGATAATCGTCAACAGCGCCTGTCCCAAGGGTCTCGTTGAGGGCAGGGAGGAGCTGAAGGAGATAAAGGAGGAACTCGACAGGATCAGGGACAACTACCCCAACACAGCCCAGATGGTCCAGAGGATAGCCTTCAACCCGAAGGTGGAGGTCTGACCGTGCCCCTGCTCAGCCTTCTGAAGAGGAAAACCGCTGAAAGGACAAGGTCCCATCTGCGTGTGGGCATCCCCAGAGCTCTGAACCTCTGGTCGACCCACAGGTTCTGGATCAGATTCCTGAAGGAGCTGGGTATCCCTCCCGGAAACATCATCTTCAGCTCAGATACCTCGGAGGAGCAGTACAGAGAACACGGCAAGGGCAGGATAGGTATGGACTCCTGCTATCCGGTCAAGTGCCTGGCGGGACACATAGGGGAGCTCCTCGCCTCCCGCAAGGTGAACGTCCTCCTAGTTCCCATGATCTACTCCCTCCCCTCCTTCCTGAAGGGGCACGTAATAGACAACCTCAGCTGCACCCGGGTGATGATGGGTCCCGAGAACATAAGAGCGGGTTTCATCCGGGAGGAGGACGAGTTCGCCAGAGCCGGGGTCAGATACGTTGCACCCTTTGTAAGCTTCGCAGAACCTCATCTTCTACCCAAACAGCTTTACGAGAGTCTGAAGGACGCCTTCGGCGTGAGCTACGAGGAGGTGGAGAGGGCGGTCAGGGAGGGGTTAGAGGAT
>DRNB01000204.1 GCA_011375045.1 Aquifex aeolicus | reverse complement strand
GAGGCTCCCCCCGCTCCGAGAACGAGGACGCTTGCTCCATCGGGTCTGTGCACTTCCTCGAGAGCCCTCAGAAATCCTATCCAGTCCGTGTTGTAGGCTTCTACACCTTCGTCGCTGAACTTCAGGGTGTTTGCCGCCCCTATCTCCTCCGCCTCCGGACTGATCCGGTCGGCGATCTGGAGAACGGCTTCCTTGTGGGGAACCGTAACGTTCAGCCCCCTCACGCCGCTCAGCATCAACCCCTTTACTCCGTCCTCGAGGTCTCCGGGCTTTATCTCGAAGGGAACGTAAACAGCCTCTATACCCAGGTGGGAGAAGGCGGCGTTCTGAAAGACGGGGGAAAGGGAGTGTTTCACAGGGTAGCCGACAACTCCGTAGAGACTGACCCTTCCCGTTATCCTCATGAAAGCTCCAGCTTGCCGGGAAGGATCTCCACCTTCTTCACCCAGCGGAGGTTACCCCTGAGCGCTATGTCCACCACGTTCTTCAGGGAGACGTCCACCACAGGACAGTCGGAGCACCCCCCGAGAAACTGGAGGTAAACTATGCCGTCTTCGACGTTGACCACCTTCAAACTGCCCTGATGGTCCTTAAGAGCGGGTCTTATCTTCTCGAGAACCTTTTCCACTTCCTGAAGCTCCTTCTTCACCATCACTTTTCCTCCATCTTTTTATTGCAAGATTTCTGAATTTCCCTCAGGATTACAGCAGACCTTTCCTCTCCGTAGCCCATCAGTCTTAAAAAGCCCTTCAGGGAGAGCTTGTCTATCACCACATCCTCTATACCCAGCTCCACTATCCTCGCATAGCCGTATGCCTTCAATATCTCTCTGCTGTGGGGGAAAAGATCGAAAAGCTCCCTGAGAAGGATGTCCTCGGTTATCTTGATAGCTGTCATTTCACCTCCTTTACCTTTCTGATGAAGAAGTGAAACTCCCCGTCCTCTTCGAACATACCCAGAAACTCCTGACCTGTCGATCTGCACCAGGCGGGTATGTCCTCGACGGAGCCCGGATCGTCGGCGATCAGCTCGAGGATCTGTCCGATCTTCATCCCCCTGATCTGGACCGACGTTTCCACCACGGGCACGGGACAGTAAGTGCCCGTTACATCGTGCACCACGTCAGGCTTGATGTCCTCGATCTTCATCCCGCGACCCCCTGTCTGTGGTATATCTTGAAGGGCTCTATCAGATCGTCCTCCACGGGTCTGCCCGTCAGAACAAGCTCCCTGTTTCCTAACTTCAGATACACCTCCGTAGCCTCCCTCTTCGAATACCTCGCCACTATATCCGCTATGATCTGAAGCTCCTCCTCCGCAGGTGTGCCCTTTATCAGAGCGAGGGTCCCCTTCCCGTCCCTGCGCTGAGCGTAACTGTATCTGTTTGTGAAGTTTCTGAGAAATCTGACCTCCCCTTCATTCCGGGCGACAATGAGCTTCAAACCTGAGGGAAGCCTGAGGTGTCTGCCGACAGCCAGCAGGAGGAGGTCCTCCCTGCTCACGCTCCCCTCCACCTCGAAAGCTTCCCTGAAGCGCTCCGCGTAGTTCTCGTCCGTCAGATAACAGCAACCTCCGGCCGGCTGTTCGTACTCCAGGCCAAACCTCTGGGCGAGCGCTATCTGAACCTTTCTGCTTCTGCCCCGGATGCCCAGGAGCTTTTCCCTGTCCACCCAGCCCCGTATTTCGGGAACCGTGGGAGGCAGAACCTTTGCGGAGAGGGGGCGCAGCACGTAGCCTTCGAGTCCCGCCTCCCTCTCTATGAGCTTCAATCTCTCCGGTGTCTGGCTCATGGGTCTCTGGTAGAGCACCTCTCCGGTTACAACGAAGTGGTAACCGTCCCTTTCCATGATCTCCTTCGCCTTCCTCAACATGTGTATCCTGCAGTCTATACAGGGGTTCACGTTCTTTCCGTAACCGAACTTCGGGTTCAGGACGATGCGGTAGTAGTCCTCGGATATGTCCACCACTTCCAGGGGAACACGGAGCTGGGCTGCCGCCTTTAAGGCAGGATTGACGTAGTGCTGTCCGTCCTCCCTTTTCAGGCCAAGGCGCCTCTTGTGCTCGGTTATGCAGAAGCCCGTGTAGAAGTGAAGCGCCCTAACCTCGATACCCTGATCCTGAACGAGGCGGACAGCTAAGGTGCTGTCGAGCCCTCCGCTCAGAAGTGCGACAGCCCTTACACCTTTCATCTTACGTGCTCAGGAACTCGAACTCTCCCTTTTCCTCCTCTTCCTCCTCCTCGTAACAGTCGGGTATCTTCATAGCCTCTTCCTCTCTGCCCTGCTTGAGGAGGTAGTCCTTTATGGCGACGTGAAGGGTCTCCAGTCCGAGGTTGGTGCAGTGAATCTTCTGAGGGGGAAGCCCTCCCAGCTCCTCGAAGATGTCCTTGTAGGTAAGGTTGAGAGCGTAATCTATGGGTTTTCCCTTTATCATCTCCGTGAGCTGAGAGCTGACCGCTATTGCAGATCCACAGCCGAAGGTCTTGAACCTGACGTCCTCTATGACGTCGTTTTCGGGATTCACCTTTATGGTGAAGAGCATAGCGTCTCCGCATGCGGGGTTCCCGCACTGACCCACACCGTTCGCGTCCTCCAGCACACCCACGTTCCGCGGGTTCAGGAAGTGATCCAGCACCTTCTCGTTGTATTCGAAGCTCATCACCGCACCTCCTTTTCTAAGTTTAATTAATATCTGAAAAACAGCGGGTTCAGTTATGACCGATGTCAACGACAGGGAAGTTAAAATACTCCTCTGTGAGGAGTCTTGTATCCGTAAGGGATCTCGACAGGGAGAAGGTGGAGGAGATCTTCACCCTTTACAGGGAGCTGAAGGCAGGGATCAGAAGGAAGCTGACGGGGGACGTGGCTCTCCTGTTTCTCGAACCCTCTACCAGAACCCGCGTTTCCTTCGAAAAGGCGTGCAGGGAGCTGGGACTTGACACCTGTCTGGTAACGGGGGAGAGCAGCTCCTTAGTCAAAGGGGAGAGCCTCTTCGATACCCTGAAGACTTTCGAAGCCCTCGGTTTCAGAGCCGTGATCTTCCGTCTTCCCTTCGTTCTGTATCCCTACGACAGCTTCCTGAAGGGACTCAGCCTCTCCCTCATAAACGCCGGGGACGGAGCGCACCAGCATCCCACGCAGGGTTTAACGGATCTCTTCACCCTCCGCGAGATCTACAGCGATTTAAAAGGTTTAAAGGTTCTCTACGTGGGAGACATCCTCCACAGCAGGGTCTTCAGATCCGGCGCGCCCCTCCTCCGGATGTTCGGTGCGGAGGTCTCCGTCTGCGGTCCCAGAACGCTTGTTCCCGAGAGGATGGACGCCTTCGGCGTGGAGAGGATATTCGACCATCTGGACGGGGGACTGGAGTGGGCGGACGTGGTCGTGTGGTTGAGGCTTCAGAAGGAACGCCAGCAGGAGAACTTCATCCCCTCCGAGCGGAGCTACTTCGAACACTTCGGTCTGACAGGAGAGCGCTACGAAAAGCTCAGAGGCTACTTCATGCACCCCGGTCCCGTGAACAGGAACATCGACATAGAGGGTGAGCTTCTCTACTCGGAGAAATCCCTCGTTTACGAGCAGGTCAGGAACGGACTTCCGACCCGCATGGCGGTGATCGCCTGGTGTCTGGACGGTGCCCGATGAAGCTCCGGATCGGACTCGGCTTCGACTCCCATCAGTTCGAGGAGGGTAAACCCCTGTTCCTCGGGGGGGTGAGGATAGAGTCCCCCTGCGGTCTGAAGGGACACTCGGACGGGGACGCCCTGCTCCACGCTCTCACCGACGCGGTTCTGGGAGCCCTCGGCGAACCCGACATAGGCTTCCTGTTCAGCGACACGGAGGAGCGCTGGAGGAACGCGAGCTCGGAGATCTTCCTGCGGGAGGCTCTCAGGCGCATGAGGAACAGAGGCTACAGTCTTGTGAACGTGGACTGCGTCCTCGTGGCGGACAGACCCAGGGTGGCGGACTACAGGGAGAGGATTAGGGAGAACCTCTCCAGACTGCTCGGGATACCGAAGGAGAACGTTTCCGTGAAGGGGAAGCGCAGGGAAGGTCTCGAGGCGGGGGAAGGTCTCCTCTGCATCTGCACGGTTCTGCTGGAGAGGACAGATTGAGGATAAACCTCATCCTTTCGGGAGGCGCAGCGAGGGGAATAGCCCACCTGGGGGTTCTGAAGGCTCTGGAGGAGCTGGGTTACAGCGTCAAGGCTCTCAGCGGTTCGAGCGCGGGAGCCATCGTGGCGGTTTTCTACGCCAGCGGTTACACCCCCGAGGACATGCTCCGCCTCGTGAAGGAGACCCGGTGGTTCTCCCTCTTTCAGCCCAGAATACCGCGAAGCGGTCTTTTCTCCCTCAGGAGAGCGGAGACTTACCTCCGGGAGCTGATTTCCGCCGAAAGGATAGAGGATCTTGGAAAGAAGGTCTATATATGCGCCACGGACCTGCTCTCGGGACAGGCTCTTTACTTCGGGAAGGGGGACCTCGTTCCCGTCCTTTTAGGGAGCTGTGCCCTGCCGGGGATCTTCGAACCCGTCAGATACGAAGACCACGTGCTCATCGACGGCGGGATAGTGAACAACCTGCCCATAGAGCCCTTCGAGCGCTACAGAACCCCAAAGGTGGGGGTGGACGTGAACCCTCTGGAACGGATCGAGAATCCGGGAAGCATCGTTTCCATATTAGTGAGGAGCTTCTTTCTGGCGGTCAGATCCAACACGGACAAACGCAGGGATATGTGCGATCTGGTCATAACGCCGGATCTGATCCGCTACTCTCCCCTCGACGTGAAGAAGGCGGACGATATCTACAGGATAGGCTACGAGGAGACGATCAGGGTGATGTCCGGAAGATCTCTCGCGAGAGGAAGCCCTCGTAAACCTTGCAGACGGGACCCTCCAGAAAAACCTCCCTCAGGTCGTCGCTGAAGTC
>DRNB01000203.1 GCA_011375045.1 Aquifex aeolicus | reverse complement strand
GGTTATACAGTGCTGTGCCCACCTCTCAGTCTTCGATCCTGCGAGGGGCGGGGAGGTTCTGGAGGGTCCCTCCCCCTCCCCGCTCACCGCAATAGTCCTGTCCTACGAAGGAGGTGTCCTGTACGCTCTCGGAACAGTGGGGAGAGAGCTCTTCGAGGAGTTCTTCGACGTCTTCAAACCTGATCTGAGGAAGCTTTACCGTTCCACGAGGCGGGCCAAGAAGTTGGTCGAGAAATGCACCGTTGTGAAGATGGAGGACTACGTAAGGGAGTTTATCCGGTGCTGAGATACCCCTTTTCGCCCCACCTCCCCTTAAACTCTTTTCACCCTGAACCGTAATAGTATAATCATGAAGGGAGGGAAGAGGATGACAGGACCGCTCTCCGTTCTTCTTACACTTATCCTCGTGTGCGGATCCGTTTACGCTTTCAGGGTAACTCAGGGTATAGATGAAGCCCAGAGGGCTGTTCTGAAGGCGTACGGTGTGGGAGCCAGAGATAAAGCTCCCTATCTCTACGCCAAGACGAGGGGATACAAGGAGGTTTCGGCTATACTCGCCTCGGAGGCTGACGATGTGGGATCCCGCGTTTTTGCCATAAGGACGATGAACTACGCCTCCAAAGCCATAAGCGCCGCCTTCAAGGGTGTGGAGGAGCTTACCCCTATAGAACCCCTTCCTCCTCCCAGAAAGGACGGGGAAGAGGAGGAGAGGTTTCAGCTTGTCGATCTCAAGGACATCAAGAACAGACTGGACTTCCTGAGGGAAAACAGGGGAAAGTACTGCTCCCCCAGGGAGCTCGGTAGAGCTGAAGCCTTCTACGACGCGCTTATATACGAGCTTGGAAAAGAGGAACCCAACTCGGCGCTTGTCCTCAGGTTCTACAACGAGGTGAGCACGGAGAGCAAGGTTGCGGAGAGCAAGCTCAGGGTAGCTATGGCGAACGAGCTCGAATGCTACACGGGCAGGAAGTTCGTCTTCAAGCCCCCGGAGGCAAAAAGGGAGGAGGAAAAGCCGGCGCCAGAACCCCAACCCCCTCAGGAAAAGCCCCGCCAGCCTGAAAAGAAAGCACGTCTTGTAGAGGAACCCCTCAAGATAACCGCCAGGATCCACTTCGACTTCGACAGATACAACATAAAGGAGGAGTATATCCCCATACTTAACGAGGTGGTCAAAACCCTCAAGGAGAACCCCTTTGTCAAAATCAGAATAGAGGGCTTTACGGACATAATAGGACCCAAGGATTACAACGTTAAGCTCGCCCGCAAGAGGGCTGAGGCTGTCAAAAAGTACCTTGTGAAGCACGGCGTGCCGGAGGACAAGATAGAGATAGTGGGTTTTGGAAAGGAGAGGTTCATAGCCACCAACAAGACCAGAATAGGCAGACTGACGAACAGACGCGTCGAGTTCATAGTTCTCAGGGTGGAGGAGGAATGACCCCGCATGCTTGATATTCTCATGGGCATCGCCCGGGCGGGGTTGAAAACTTCTCCACACCCTGACCTGCTTGTGGTTCTCCTGCCCCACCCCTGCAACGCCTCTTTTCTGTTCACCGACAACTACTTCAGATCAGGATCGGTCATATATTCGGAGGACGTCTTCAGAGAGAGGGGCAGAATCAGCGCCTTTGTTGTGAACAGCGGGAACGCCAACTGCGGCACCGGAGAGGAGGGTGTGGAGCACGCCCGCCTCATGGCTCGCAGGGTAGCTGAAAACCTTCAGCTCGCTCCCGACGAGGTCCTCGTCTTTTCAACGGGCGTTATAGGGAAACCTCTTCCCATCGACGAGGTCCTCCGGGCTCTGGATCAGGCCTGCTCCTCCCTCGAACCTCTGGATCTCGCCAGGGCTTCCGAGGTAATAGGAACAACGGATCGCTTCCCCAAGTTCGATTTCTCCATGAGGGGAGAGCTGGAAACCTTTGGCTTCGCCAAAGGTGCGGGTATGATAGCACCCTCAATGGCAACCATGCTCGCCTTCGTCTTCACGAACGCCGAGGTGGAGGCAGAGGATCTTCAGCTCCTTCACAGGCGTGTCGCCGACCGGACCTTCAACTCCATAACGGTCGACGGCTGTGAGAGCACCAACGACAGCTTCGGACTCATCAGCCTCGGTAAGGTAAGGGCACCCCTGAAGGAGGTGGAAGGGGAGGTGCTCAGGGTTTCGGAGAGCCTCGCCAGAAGGATCGTTGAGGACGGGGAGGGAGCGACGCGGATCATAAAGGTTACCGTCAAGAGGGCTACCCTCGAGATGAAAGCCAGGGAGATAGCCAGAGCCGTTGCAAACTCTCTCCTTGTAAAAACGGCGGTTTACGGAAGGGATCCCAACTGGGGAAGGATAGCCGCGGCGGCTGGAAGCACAGAGTTCCCCATAGATCCCTTTAGGATTAAGATATACATGGGCAACCATCTTCTCTACGATGGTAAGCCTCATCCAAGGGCGGAGAGGTTAGCCAAAAGGTATCTTGAGGAGGAAAGGGAGGTCGAGATCGTTGTGGATCTGGGCGAGGGAAGGAACAGCTGGACTTACTACTCCTCCGACTTAGGTTATGAGTATGTAAAGATCAACGCAGAGTACCACACGTGAGGTGGGCGATGAGGGGATTCCTCGAGGCTTTACCCTTTCTGCTCTTTGTGGCGGCGTTCATAGCCATCGCCGTGGGTGGAGACGTGTTCAGATATCTGGGAGGTATAGCTATGTCCTTCTCTCCGCTTCTCTTTCTTCTTATACTGGGCGTTATATTCCTTCTCTCCGCAGTAAAGATAATCCCCGAATACGAGAGGGCTGTGGTCTTCAGATTAGGGCGTGTTATCGGAGCCAAGGGACCTGGCCTAATCATCGTAATTCCCCTTATAGATCGTATAGTCAAGGTTTCCCTCAGAACGATAACCCTCGATGTTCCCACCCAGGACATAATTACGAAGGACAACGTCTCCGTTCAGGTGGACGCCGTCGTTTACTTCAGGGTCGTGGATCCCAGCAAGGCGATAGTGGAGGTGGAGGACTACCTCTACGCTACCTCTCAGATAGCCCAGACTACCCTCAGGAGCGTTTGCGGAGAAGCGGAGCTGGATGAACTCCTCTCCCGCAGGGAAAAGATCAACATCAAGCTTCAGGAGATCATAGATCGTCAGACGGACCCCTGGGGGGTCAAGGTGGTTGCCGTCGAGCTGAAGAAGATAGACCTTCCCGATGATCTGAGGAAAGCCATAGCCAGACAGGCGGAGGCTGAAAGGGAGAGGAGGGCAAAGATAATATCCGCGGAGGCAGAGTTTCAGGCTGCTCAGAAGCTCCTCGATGCCGCCAAGATATTGGCGACGGAACCCATAGCCATACAGCTCCGTTATCTGGAAACCCTCCACACCATAGGACTCCAGAACGCCAAGATGGTGGTGTTCCCCTTTCCCTTCGAGTTTATCGAACTCATGAGACACAAAAGCGGGGAGAAGAAAGAGTCCTGAAGTAAGAGATGGGGGTCCGGGTAAGGGAGATGACGGAGCTGGACCTGGAAGCGGTTTACAGCATCAACAGAAGATCCTTCGCCAGCGATGCCTGGAGCAGGGACGCCATCGAAAGGGAGTTCAGGCTCCCCTACTCGAAGAGGTTCGTGCTCGAGATCGACGGAGAGGTCGTGGGATACACCTTCGTATGGCTCATAAGGGGGGAAGCCTTCATCATGACCTTTGCGGTGGATCCCGACCACAGGGGCAGGGGGCTGGGCAAGATGTTTCTGAAAAAGGTAATAGATAGCCTCAGCCCGCAGGTGGAGAGCTTTACCCTCGATGTCAGAAAGTCGAACCTGCCCGCCATAAGGCTCTACAGATCCGTTGGATTCAGTGTTGTAAGGGAAAGACCCCGCTTTTACTCGGACGGGGAGAACGCTCTGGTGATGGAGCTCAGGGTTGGTAAAATAGAGTGCGATGAAGGAGATAAGAGGGAGAAGGCTCACACTTCTGATAGAGGCAGATGAAATAGAGAGGAAGGTTCGGGAGCTGGGGGAGAGGATAAGGGAGGATTTTAAAGACGCCCGGGAGTTCGTGGTCGTTGGACTTCTGAAGGGTGCCTTCGTTTTCGTCGCTGATCTGATCAGAACCATAGACCTGCCCCTTCAGGTGGACTTTCTCTGGATTTCGAGCTACGGGCAGTCTATGGAAAGCTCAGGATCCATCAGGATAGTAAAGGATCTCGAAACAGACCTGGAGGGAAAGGAAGTTCTCCTCGTGGACGACATCCTCGACACAGGGGTAACCCTGAAGGAGATACACTCTTTCCTCATCATGAAGAACCCCGCACGGCTCAAAACTTGTGTTCTCTTAGACAAGAAGGGCAGGAGGCGGGTCGCCTTCGAAGCGGACTACGTGGGCTTCGAGGTCCCCGACAGGTTTCTGGTGGGCTACGGTCTGGACTGGGGTGAGCTGGGCAGAAACCTCAGGGGGATCTATGCGGTGGAGGATCAGTAGGACATTATGGTATCCTTGCCCCTCTGCTTTGCCGCGTACATGGCTATATCAGCCCTGCGAACGAGGCTGTTCACCGTATCCCCCTTCTTGAAGGTGGTAACCCCAACGCTCAGACTTATTTTCCCCTCGTATAGATCCGCAAAGTGTCTGCGCACCGCGGATCTGAGTTTCTGAGCCACCAGCATACCCTTTACCAGATCGGTGTCCCTCATCAGGATGAGGAACTCCTCGCCTCCCCACCTTGCCAGCACATCGGTTTCCCTGAGCTCTTCTTCCAGAAGACGGGCTATCTTCACCAGAACCTCATCGCCCGTCTGGTGTCCGTAGAGATCGTTTATGCTCTTGAAGTTGTCCACATCCACCATCAGTAAGGAGAAGCTTCTGTCGTAGTTCTCAGCCAGGACGATCTCGTTTTCCAGAAGCTCCACCATCTTCCTCCTGTTGAACAGACCCGTCAGGGTGTCCCTCTCGGCGAGCTTCTTAAGCTCCCTGTTTGCCTCCGCGAGCTCCCTGGTTATGGCGTTGACGAGGGTAACCAGCGCCCGAAAGCGGACGGGTTCCCTGTTCACCTCCCCTGTGAGTTCCTTATCCTCCCCTTGCGCCCTCTTTCCGCTCTCGGATACGGACAGGGCTGTCAGGGTGTAGTTCAGGAACATGCTCTTACCCTCAAAGGTGTAAAACTCTCCGTAGGTCAGAAAACCGCTTGTAGGGGCTATATCCTGAAGGTATTTGGTTTCTATCTCCACCTCCGAACCCATGAGGTACTTTCTGGCTGCGCAGGTGTAAACAAATATGCTCTCCGAGGGATGGAG
>DRNB01000202.1 GCA_011375045.1 Aquifex aeolicus | reverse complement strand
TTCATGGCGAGGACGATCACGAGCGAAGCCACCGACACAAGGAGGTGGTTAAGAACCCTCACGTTGACACCCTGCACCTTGGCTATCTCCTCGCTGAAGGTCAGGAGGAGGAGCTTCCGGTAGTAACGGAGAAAGAAGAGCAGAACCCCGCACAGAACCGCTCCGGAAAATATCAGCTCCCCGGTGGTTACCATGAGGATGCTCCCGAACAGGTAGCCAAAGACGTGTTCGCTGAAACCTCCGAAGATCCCCAGGAGGAGAACCGCAAGGGCTATCCCCCCCGAAAACACGAGGGCTATGACGGCATCCCCCGGCACCTTCCTTCTGCCGCTTACCAGCTGAACAAAGTTCCCGACCGCAAGGGTAAACAGGGCTGTGAACAGGAGGGGATCTACCCCTACGGCGAGGCTAACAGCAACGCCGCCGAAGGCGGCGTGGGATAGTCCGGCTCCCAAAAAAGCCATCCTGCGCAGGATGAGAAACACCCCCGCAACAGCCGAGGAGACGGCAACCATCAACCCCGTGATCAGACCCCTCTGGACAAAGTCGTAGCTAAGAAGCTCCATCCCTTACACCCTTTATGCCGAACATCTCCTCCACCGCCTCGATGGCTCCCTCCGGTTCACCGTAGTAGCGGATCCGCCTGTTGAGACACAGGACCCTGTCGACGGTCCGGAGGACAAGACCGATGTCGTGGGATATCATCAGGATGGTTCTGTTTTCCCTCACCGACAGACTCCTGAGGGTCTGAATGATGTGTCTCTGAAAGTGCACGTCCAGTCCCGCGGTCGGTTCGTCCAGAAGGAGAAGGTCCGGATTCCTCACAAGAGCCATCCCCAGCAGGACTATCTGCTGCTGACCTCCGGAGAGTCTGAGAAACTGTCTGTCGAGGAGATCGTTCAGGTGCAGGAGGGCGATAACCTCCTGAGGGTCCTCACCCGTCAGATCGAGAAGCTCCCTGACCGTGGCGGGGAAGTTGCGCTCCACGCTGAGCCTCTGGGGCACGTAACCGATCCTGTCCCACCTGCGGAAGGTTTCCACATTTTCCCCAAAGAGCTTCAGAGAACCCCTGCGGGGTTTCAGAAAACCCAGAATTATCCTGAAGAGGGTCGTCTTTCCGGCACCGTTGGGTCCCACGATTCCCACAAACTCCCCCCTGCGAACGGTCAGACTCAGATCCTCGAGGACGTCCGTCCTCCCGTCGTAGGAGAAACTGAGGTTTTCGATCTCTATTACCTGCATTGGAGGGCTTCCCTGAGAACGCTGAGGTTCCCGCGCATTATGCTGAAGTAGTCCTCTCTCCCTCCCTCCGGAACTATCCTGATGTTGATCTCGTAGAGCCTCAGTCCGTACTCCTCGGACAGAAGCTCGGCGAGCTTTGTTCTTTCCCCTGAGGGCACGAGGAGGAAGGAGACCTTCCGTCTCTTCAGCTCCTCCACAAAGGCGGTAAGCTCCGCGGGGGAAACGTCGCCGTGAACGTCCGCTCCGGAAAGGGAGATCTGAATGAGTCCGTAGTCCCGGGCGAGATACCCCAGAGCCGGATGAACCACGGGCAGGACCCTGTATCTGCACCTGCTCAGCGCCTTTCGGAACTCCCCGTCCAGAGCGGACAGCTCCCTGAGGAGGGCTTCGAGGTTCCTCCTGTAGGACTCCGCACCGGCGGGATCGGCTTCAGAAAAACCCCTGTAAGCGTTTCTGGCAACCCCCTTCATGAGAGCGGGCGATAGCCACAGGTGGGGATCGCGGGCGGATCCCTC
>DRNB01000201.1 GCA_011375045.1 Aquifex aeolicus | reverse complement strand
TTATCCTGTAGGAGAAGCCCGTCCGCTCGTTTCTCGGCTCCACGTAGCGGGACACGGTGATGGCCGTTCGGTTCCCGAAGTTGACAACGCTCCAGAGCGTTAAGGCTATGACCAGAGCGGTCAGCTTGTTTTTCCAGTCCCTCAGAAATATCTCCCTAAGAAGCCTCATCTCTCCTCAACCCCATGAGTTGTTCGAGCCGGTCCCGGAGCATCTCCGGATCGAGGTTCCTCTCTAGATTTCCCCCCACGGCGAGGGATATCTCCCCCGTTTCCTCGGAGACGACAACGGCGATGGCGTCGGTCTCCTCACTTATGCCTAACGCCGCCCTGTGCCGGGTCCCGTATTTCTTGGGGAGCTTTGCGGTTTTGGAAAGGGGGAGAACGCAGGAGGCAAAGGCAATCCTGTCCCCCCTCACGATAACAGCCCCGTCGTGCAGGGGTGTTGTGGGGTAGAAGATGGTTATGATCAGCTCCACCGAAACGGTGGCGTCCAAGTAAACGCACCCCTCTATGACGTCCTCCACGCTGTGGTGTCTCTCTATCACTATCAGCGCACCTATCTGCCTGTCCGACATGAACCTGCACGCCCGGACGATCCGCTCCATGGTCCTTTCCTCGAGGGAGGCGAGCTTTATGACCTTTGTGCGCTCCCCTATGCGCGCCAGCGCCCTCCTTATCTCCGGCTGAAAGACCACCACTATGGAGAAAAGCCCCAGCGTCCAGAGCTTCTCGAAGATCCAGGAGAGGGTTCGGAGCTGTATGAGCTCCGCCACAACCCAGAAGACCCCTATGAAGATGAGCGCCCTGAGGATCTGGAACCCCTTGGTTACGACGAGGAAGTATATGATCCCGTAAATAAAGACGGAGACGGTCAGTATATCCACAAGATCCCTCAGTCCGAAGAGCTCCCTCAGAACCTCAAACGCCATCGAAGGTCCTCACCGCATCCAGCAGAGCCAGAAACTCCCTCGTCTCCCTCACGTCGTGAACCCTGACGATGTGAGCCCCCCCCAGAACCGCGGGAGCGAGGGCGCCGAGGCTTCCGTAGAGCCTCTCTCTGGGCTCCGTTTCCCTGTTCAGGAAGCCTTCGAGGACGAGCCCCACGAAGGACTTGCGCGACACACCCACGAGAAGAGGCCTGCCCAGCACTCTGAACTCGTCGAACCTGCGGAGGATCTCTATGTTGTGCTCGGGGAGTTTGCCGAAGCCTATGCCGGGGTCGAAGATCAGGTTCTCCTCCGGATAGCCTTCTCCCCTCAGCTCCTCGGCTCTCTTTTTCAGCCAGTCGATCACCTCACCCACCACGTCCCCGTAAAGGAGAGGCTGACTTCTCCAGGTCTCCGGTCTGCCCTTTATGTGGCTGAGGACGTACGGACAGCGGTAGCTGGAGATGACCCTGAACATTTCCGGATCGAAGGTTCCCCCGCTCACGTCGTTGATGATGTCCGCCCCCTCCTCGAGGCAGACCCTTGCCACCTCAGCCTTGTAGGTGTCCACGGAGATCCAGAGGTCGGGAAGCTCCTTCCTGAGGGAGCGCAGAACAGGAAGTATCCTCTCCAGCTCCTCCTGGGCGCCTATCCTCTCCGAGCCGGGTCTTGTGGACTCCCCGCCTATGTCGACGATCTCTGCACCCTCCTCATACATCCGCACCGCCCTGCGCAGAGCCTTTTCCGGATCCGTGTAGAGACCGCCGTCGGAGAAGGAGTCGGGGGTAACGTTGAGAACGCCCATGATAGCCGTTTTGAGTCCCAGAGGCAGTATCTTCCTGTTGTAGCAGATCTGAAAGCTTTTGCGCCTGTATCGGATGAGGTTTTCGAGGATCTCCCTCGCAAGGGATTTGGCTTCCGCATAAGAGGTCAGCTCCGCGCACATGCTCCTCAGGTTTGCCTCGCTTCCGCAGAGGACGAACTTCTCCCCCTGAGAGAAAACGGAGACACAGCTCCGCCGGGCGGAGAGGTAGATAGCCTCCGGATTACCCCTGTAGGTGAGGAGGATGCAGTAAAAGACCCCTTCGAAGGATCTCTCCTCCGCCTCCCTGAAAAATACCCCCACCCTCTCCTTGAGGAATTTGTAAAAGAGGTCTTTGTCGGAGAAGCGTTTTATAAGCATGTAATTATTTTAAAGGCTCACCCTCTCAAAGAACAGGTTCAGCGCCCTCCTTATCTTCTCCCTGGTGTTTCTCAGTAAATCCTCCCTTCTTCTGAGGTTTTCCCAGTCCATATAGAGGTCCCTTCTGATCTCTATCTGGATCCAGAACTTTGGCTTTCCTCCGTAGGTTCGGGTTATATAGCCCCCCGCAAAGGGT
>DRNB01000200.1 GCA_011375045.1 Aquifex aeolicus | reverse complement strand
CAGGAGGAGAGGGAGACCGCCAACCGGCTGAACTTCGACCTGAGGTGGGAGCGCCTCTTCACCGAGCGCTTCTTCACCTTCCTGACGGGAGGCTACCAGCGGGATCGCTTCTCGGGTTACACCTACAGGTGGAACGGGGGACCCGGTCTGGGTTACGACTTCCTGCGAACACCCGCCCACGAGCTCAAGGGACTTGTGTCCCTTCTCTACTACTACAACCGGCTCGAGCAGGACGGCATAGACAACTACGGAACGCTCAAGGTCGAGGCTTACTACCAGTGGAACATTCTGGAGAACCTCCGGCTGAAGGAGAACCTCAGCTACATCGTGGATCTTGCGGATACGAGAACCTACTTCCTGAACTCGGAGACCTCCCTGGAGGTTCGCATAAACAGCTTCGCCTCCCTCGGCGTGGGGTACAAGATCGTCTATCAGAACAGACCCCCGTCCCCCGACGTCAGGAGGACGGACACCACCTTCTCCACCTCCCTCATAGTGGATCTGTAAGATAATCTAACCCATGAAAAAGGTAGCCCTGACCGGAAACTTAGGGTCGGGTAAGTCGACGGTGGGAAGGATGTTCGAGAAACTGGGAGCGGTGGTGGTGGACGCGGACGAGCTGATAAGAACCTTTTACAGGAGGGATCATCCCGTTTACAGGAAGGTGATCGACGCCTTCGGCAGGAGTATCCTGAACGCGGAGGGGGACGTCGACAGGAAGAAGCTGGCGGATCTGGTCTTCTCCGACCCCGAAAAGCTGAAGCTTCTGGAGGAGATAACCCACAGCGCGCTCTACGAGGAGCTGGAGAGGATATACGCCCGGTTGCCCTCAGACTCCTTGATCCTTGTGGAGGCGTCCCTCTTTATCGAAAAGGGGACCCACAGGAACTACGACAGAACCGTTGTGGTTTACGCTCCCTACGAGGTGTGCAAACGGAGAGCCATCGCAAAGGGGTTCAGCGAGGAGGACTTCGAGAGGAGGTGGAGAAGGCAGATGCCCCCCGAGGATAAGGTCAGATACGCGGACTTCGTCATAGACAACTCCGGATCCCTTTCGGAAACCGAGAGACAGGTGCGGGACGTGTTCGAAGCCCTGAGGAGGGATCCGTGAAGGTAGTGGTTACGGGACCGCCCGGCATAGGAAAAACAACGCTCGTCAGGAAGCTGGTCGACCGGCTGGGGGACAGAGCCGTAGGCTTCTGGACGGAGGAGGTGAGGGATCCCGAAAGCAGGAAGAGAACAGGCTTCGTCGTCGTTACCACCGACGGCAAAAGGGTCCTCTTTGCCAGCAAAACCTTCACCTCCAAGTATCTGGTAGGCTCCTACGGGGTTAACCTCCAGCGCTTCGAATCCGCGGTTCTTCCCGTCCTCCGGAAGGCTCTCGAGACTAAGGGGGACAGGGTGGTGGTTATAGACGAGGTGGGGAAGATGGAGCTCTTCTCGAAGCGGTTCCGGGAGCTGGTGGGGAGGATAGTCCACGCCCCCCGGCTGAACCTTGTCGTTACCATCCCCATAAGGGACGTTCACCCCCTCGTGAGGGAGATAAGAAGACTGCCTTCGGCAGTTCTTATAGAGCTGACCAGATCCAACAGGGAGGGAATGGTGGAGGAGGTGATCGGCCTGCTCTCCGGAGACTT
>DRNB01000199.1 GCA_011375045.1 Aquifex aeolicus | reverse complement strand
GGCGAAGTTGTACTTACCCTCCTTAAACTGCTGGACTATCCAGTTGATGATCTCCTCATCGGTTTTGCATCCGGCTTCTACGGCTTCCCGGTAAACGTCGAGGGGGTTCTTCTTGTCGAAGGTGGGGTAGAAGGGGAGCCATCCCAGCCTCACCGCCAGAACGTTCATATCCGCGGCGTGGTTGTATCTCTTGAGCTTTTCAGATTCTGTGCTCCACTGGGTATCGAGGGGCATGGGATCGTAGCGCCACTGTCCTGTGTGGAAGTACCAGAAGGAGGTGGAGTTCTGCATCCTCGGGGGTTTTGTCCAGTCGAGGGCACCTCCGAGGTTCACGAAGGCTGCGTGGAGTCTTGTGTGCTGGGTTCCGACGTAGTGGTTGAAGTTTCCTCCACTTCTTCCGTTGCAGCCACACAGGGCGAGCATGACTGCGAGGGTTCTGTAGTAGAGGGGTCCGCCGTGGTAGAAGTGGAGCAGACCCGGACCTGTTATCACCATGGATCTGCCCTTCGTCTTCTCCGCGTTCTCCGCAAACTCCCTTCCCACCTGAACGGCGAGGTTTCTGCTGACCCCTGTCTGGGATTCCTGCCAGGCGGGTGTATAGGGTTTGGGATCGTCGTAGTCCTTGGGGTAGTCGCCTCCGAGACCTCTGGAGACCCCCGCCTGAGCCATGAGGAGATCGAAGGCTGTGGTAACGAGGATCTCCCTCCCCTCCCTGTCCTTTATAACCTTTGCGGGGACCTCCCTGATGATCTCCTTGGGGGGCTTACCCTTACCCTCTGTCCTTCCTGGGAATATGCTGAAGGTCTCCGTAAAGTCTGTGAGCACCACAGGGCATCTCTGATCCTCCCTCCCCAGGAAGGTCAGGATCGGATCGAACTCCTCTCCGGTCTTTGCGTTCTTCAGGGCAAGGTTCCAGTTACCCGAAGGGTTCTTCTCCCACCTGAAACCTATGGTTCCTCCGGGCATCTGGAGCCTTCCGTTGGTATCCATCATTATGAGCTTCCACTCCGCGTTTTCCTCGTTTGCGTAATCGGCTATGTCGGAGGCTCTGACGAACCTGCCCATCTTGTAGCCTTTCTCATCCTTTTCGAGGATCACGAGGAAGGGGAGGTTCGTGTACCTCTTCACGTAGTCCACAAAGTAGGGGACCTGTCGGTCTGCAAAGAACTCCTTGAGTATCACGTGAATGCACGCCATAAAGAAGGCGCCGTCGCTGCCGGGTATGAGGGGAACCCACAGATCGGCGTACTTGGTAAGGTCCGAGTAGTTGGGGGACACAACTACGATCTTTGTTCCCCTGTATTTGGCTTCGGGGATGAAGTGGCAGTCCGCGGTTCTGGTTTGATTCAGGTTGGTTCCGGCAATGACTATGTAGGTGCTCTGATACCAGTCGGAGCTTTCACAGTTCTCTGTCTGATCGCCCCACATGGCGGAGGAGTTGTGGGGAAGGTCATGGTACCACTCGTAGTAACTGCAGTATATACCTCCGAGGAGGTTGTTGTATCTCTGACCGGATATGAAGCTCACCAGACTCATCGCCGGAATAGGGGAGAAAGAGGCGATGTGATCCGGACCGTATTTCTTGATAGTGTAAATCTGAGCGGCGGCAACGATCTCCGTGGCAGCATCCCAGGTTACCCTCTTCCAGCCGCCCTTTCCGCGGGCGGACTTGTACTTCATAGCCCTGTCTTTGTCCTCGACTATGCTCGCCCACGCCTGCACGGGATCCTTACCCTTTGCCCTCTCCTCCTGCCACATGTCCCAGAGAACCTTTCGCACGTAGGGGTATCTGGGTCTCAGGGGAGAGTAGGGATACCAGGACGCCGTAACCCCCCTCTGGCATCCCCGGGGTTCCACGTTGGGAACGTCGGGCTCTATCTGAGGATAGTCTACCTTCTGAAGCTCCCAGCAGATCATTCCGTCCTTTACAAAGACCTCCCAGCTGCACGCCATAGAGCAGTTAACGCCGTGAGCGGTTCTCACGCTGTAGTCGTAGGACCACCTCTTTCTGTAAAACTCCTCCCAGGCTCTGGAATCTTCGGTTTCTCTGAACCACCTCATACCTTAACCTCCACCTCCTTCTTACCTGAAGAAACTGCCAGAAAGGTCAGCACCCCCGCCACGATCAGGGCGGCGATCAGGGTGGGTATGTAGAGAGACGGCAAACCCCCTTTGCCTGTCCCGCCCGCTTCCGCGGCTCTCAGAAAAGCTATAAGATGCTCCACCTCTTCGTCGGAAATATCGAGATCAGGCATAGGTGCCCCGTATTCTTCGAGTAGCGCCAGTGCCGTGGGGTCTTTCTCTTCGATCAGGGCGGAGGGTCTCTGAATGAATCTTTTGAGCCATTCGATATCCCTCTTTGCGATTACACCCTGAAGATCGGGACCCATAAGCTTGCCCCCACCTACGGTGTGGCAGGATGCACACTTCTTGGCAAAGATCTCCTTACCCTTTTCTGGATCTCCCTGAGCGTAGGAAATCAAGAAGGAGAGTAGGAGAACAAGAAACGTATACTTCATTGCCCACCTCCCAGACTGATCCTCTTGAAGCGAAATTTATGAATTAAAGGTAAGGATGTCAAGAGCAAAAGGCTTGAATTTTATTAAGAATTGCTTAAGATATTTATAAGCACTCCTTATTTCACAGAATAAGCAAATCATTTTAAGTCTATATTTTTATATATTAATGCTTTTAAAGGTTCTTTTCCCTCCTCTTCAAATCCCTGAAAAACCTTTCACAGAACAAAGCGACCAGAATAAAACCTCCCCGACAGATCCTTACGCTCTTACAGAAAAGGAGGGAGATTCGATGAGAGTCAGAGGTTTGATGGCGGAGCCGACGGGATTTGAACCCGCGCCCTCCGGCTTGACAGGCCGGCGTTCTGACCGGGCTGAACTACGGCTCCAGCCAAGTTATTATTATATCCCCCCGCAACAGGATTTCAAAGAACACCTTAGCCGGTTACTCCTTCAGATCGCCTACCGTGAAGCGCCTTGTGCGCTGGAGAAACTCCGTGAGCCTGTACTTGTGGTGTTCTTCGTGAACCTTTATCCAGTCCAGCAGACGGATCAGCTCAGGATCCGCAACAGCTTTCACGCTCTTCAGATAGTCTTCGCCGGCGCTCTCCTCGTCGAGGATGTGCTCCTCTAAGCGGTAGCCCTTCTCGAGGGAGGGCATGCTCAGATCGGGCACGGCTCCCGCCTCACCCAGCTTCTCCCCCAACTCACCCATGTGAACCATGCTCTCTATGGCAAGGTCCATGAGGATATCCCTGTACTCCCAGTCCCTGGAGCGGAAGAAGCTGTGCAGGTAAGAGAGCAGAATCCTGTACTCCTCCCGGATGAATCTGTTTACAAGCTCCACCGTTTTCTCATCTACCTTCCGGCTCTTTTCCTCCACAGGCTCCCTCCCCTCGATCTTCTCCAGAAGCTCCGAAAACTCGTGTCTGTGCTCCGACTCATCCCTTATCACCCTTTCGAGAAGCCTGCGCACCGAATCGTCCTCCAGCTCATCCAGCTGCTTTGTGTAAATCTCTATCGCCGCCTCCTCGGCACTTACATCGTTCTGGATCATACTCTTCCAGTCGGGACCGCCCACCTTTATCTCCTCCTCTATGCGCCTGAGCTCCACCTCCCCGCCCAGCTGAACAACCCTGTGGGCGAACCACTTCATATGCCTCATCTCTTGACGGGCTATCTTCTCGATCTCGCCGGTTACCTCCTCGTCCCCTATCAGAAAGATGTGGTAAAGGTACTGAACTATCGCTGAGTGTTCGAGGGCTACGTTGTAGAGGAGCGTTGCTATGAGCTCGGATTTCTTCATCTTCTCCTACCTCACACGTTAAATCTGAAGTAGATTATATCCCCATCCCTCACCTCGTAGTCTCTGCCTTCGAGACGAACGAGACCCTTTTCCTTTGCCCTGCTCCAGGATCCTGATCTCACGTAATCCTCGTAAGAGATAACCTCCGCTCTGATGAAACCCCTTTCCATGTCCGTGTGTATTTTGCCCGCCGCCTGAGGTGCCTTCGTTCCCCTGACCACCGTCCACGCCCTCGTTTCCTTCTCCCCTGTGGTAAAGAAGGTTACCAGATTCAGAAGTCCGTAGCCTTCCCTCACGACCCTGTAAAGGCCGGGTTCTTTAAGTCCGTACGCTTCGAGTAACTCCCTCCTCTCCTCGTCGCTCAGATCGACCATCTGGGCTTCTATCTCAGCGCAGATCGCCACAACCGGAACACCCTCCTCCTCCGCCTTTGCCCTGAGCTTCTGAAGGTGGGGATTTGCCTCTCCCTCGGGAAGGTCCTCCTCCCCTATGTTGGCTACAAACATCACCGGCTTCACGGTCAGGAGGAAGAGGGTTTTCTCCGCGTACCTGAGGGTTTCCTCCGGAAGCCTGCCCCTGTGTTTTCTGAGGGGTTCGAGGTCCTCGAGGATCTCT
>DRNB01000198.1 GCA_011375045.1 Aquifex aeolicus | reverse complement strand
CTGAGGGGTATATCTTCCTGCTTTGCGGTGGTTACGGGACACCCCGCCTCCGGAGGCGGTGGCGAGGTGGATATGAAGAAGGTGGCAGGGGCGGACACGGTGGTGGTTCTGATGGGGGTGAAGAGAAGGGCTGACATAGCGAGGGAGCTGATCGCGGCCGGCAGGAGTGCGGACGAACCCGTGGCTTTTGTGGAGAGGGGAACTATGAAGGATCAGAGGGTAGTGGTGGCAAAACTTGGGGACGTGGCTGAGGGAAGGGTGGAGGTCAGTCCCCCCGCCGTTATGGTTGTGGGCGAGGTGGTGAGGATCCACGAAAAGCTCAGGGGTGTTCTGGAGAACCTCAGACTCAGCAGGGAGGGTATATACCATGCTTAGGGATCTCCTCATAAGTAGAATTCAGAACCACATCCCCTTCGTTCCCAGACCCTTCGAAGCCCTCGGCCGGGAGCTGAACCTTTCGGAGGAGGAGATCCTGAGGGAGCTGAGGAAGCTGAAAGAGGAGCGCATAGTGAGGCAGATATCCCCCATCTACAGCGCAAAGGCGGTGGGTTACGACAGCGCCCTCGTAGCCTTCAGGGTGGATCCTTCCCGCATAGAAGAGGTCGCCGCCGTGGTGAGCGAACACCCCGGAGTAAGCCACAACTACGAGCGTGAGCACGACTTCAACCTCTGGTTTACCCTTGCGGTTCCTCCGGACGCCCCCCTCTCCATCGAGGACACAGTTTCCCGGATGGCGGAGCGAACCGGGGTAAGGGACTACGTGATCCTCAGAACGGTGAGGAGCTTCAAGCTGAGTGTGAAGCTCGATTACGGAAGTCTGAGCGAAAGGGAAAGGGAAGCCGTCGAAGGAGGGGATACGGTCAGGCGCTTCCTCTCCGAGGAGGAGAAGGAGATCGTCCGGGTAACTCAGCGGGACGTTCCCCTGATTCCCAGACCCTTCGAAGCCCTCGCCCGAGAGCTCGGCGTGTCCGAGGAGTTCCTGATAGAAAAACTCGCCTCCTTCAAGGAAGAGGGGGTGATCCGCCGGTTCGCCGCCATCCTCCACCACAGGAAGGCTGGATTCAGGGCGAACGGCATGACCGTGTGGAAGGTTCCGCCCCAGCGGGTCGAGGAGGTGGGCAGGTTCCTCGCCTCCTTCAGGAGCGTTTCCCACTGCTACGAGAGAACAACAAACCACCTCTGGGGGTATAACCTCTTCACGATGATTCACGGACGGAGTCGTGAGGAGGTGGTTTCCTTTGTGGAAAGGGTGGGGAAGGAGATTCAGATCGAAGACTACAGGATCCTCTTTTCTACGAGGGAGTTCAAGAAAAGGCGAATCGAACTCTTTTCGGAGGAGTTTTATGAGCGAGAGGGAAAACAGGTGGGAGTTCACGCACACGAAGGAAAGGATCTCGCGGGTGGCTCTTAGGCTGTTCTCCCAGAAGGGATTTAAAGGAACAACTATAAAGGACATAGCTCGCGAGGTGGGCATAACGGAGGGAGCCATCTACAGACACTTCAGAAGCAAGGAGGACATAATCGAACACCTCGTGGAGAGGATCACCGGGGAGATAAGGGAGCTCATCAGAGAGGAGGTTCTCACGAAGAAGGACATAAGGAAGCAGGTGGATAGCCTCATAGAGGTGCTGATAAACTATGCCTTCGATAACCCGGACGCCTTCCGGTTCCTGACCGTTTACCACATACTCAGGGAGAACGGAAGGAACGGAAAGCTCCCCGGCAACATAATAATCCAGCTCTTCAGGGAAGCCTACGCCGGAGGCAAGCTCGCTGTTTCACCGGAGGTAGCCCTTAGCCTCATCATAGGTTCGGTGGAGAGACTCTTTATACTGTGGGAGTTAGGTCTCCTCAAGATGCAGCGGGAGAAGCTGATAGAGGAGGTTAAGGAGGTTATAGAGAAGGCTCTCTTCGATGTGTCCGACAGTATGAGGACAGGTTGATCTTTCAGGGGGGTGTCCTGTTTTTTACCCGCAGGGGGTTTTCTGACCTGTTAGAATTTATAGAGCTGTGAAGGTAAGGGTCGGTATAGTAGGCTGCGGTGTTGTGGGAACGGGCACTGCAAAGCTCCTGATAGAAAACAGGGAGCTTCTGAGGAAGAGAACAGGGATAGACTTCAGCCTGGTTAAGGTGGCGGATCTGAACTGGGATAAGGAGAGGGAGTTCCACGTTCCGAAGGATATGAGAACGGAGGACTACAGAGAGGTTCTCGAGGAAAGCGACGTGGTCGTGGAGCTGGTGGGGGGAAGGGGTTTTGCAAAGGAGCTTATCCTGACAGCCCTCGAGCGGGGAAAGAACGTGGTAACCGCCAACAAGCACCTGCTCGCCTTAGAGGGAAGGGAGCTGTTCCTGAGGGCACGGGAGAAGGGTCTGAGGATAGGTTTCGAAGCCTCCGTGGGAGGGGGCATACCCGTGATCAGAGCCCTCAGAGAGGGACTTGTGGGGAACAGGATAAGCACCGTTTACGGCATACTGAACGGAACCACCAACTACATACTCACCCGCATGCTCGAAGGAGGACTCGACTTTAACTCCGCCCTTCAGGAGGCAAAGGAAAAGGGCTACGCGGAGGCTGATCCCTCTCTCGACATAGACGGATGGGACGCCGCCCACAAGATAAACATCCTCGCCTCCCTCGCCTTTGGCAGCTACTTTCCCTTCGAAAAGGTCTACGTGGAGGGCATAAGGAACATAGACAGGCTGGATGTGGAGCTGGGCAGGGAGCTGGGTTACACCATAAAGCTGCTCGCCATCGCCAAGAGGTTCGATCACGAGGTGGAGATCAGGGTGCATCCTACCTTTATCCACTCCGAGGAAGCCCTCGCCAAGGTGTCGGGGGTTTACAACGCGGTTATGATAGAGGGGGACTTCGTCGGAAAGACCATGTTCTACGGAAAGGGAGCCGGCTCGCTCCCCACCGCCTCGGCGGTAGTTTCCGACGTGGTGGACGTGGGTGTTTCTATGCTCTGCGGAAACGGTCCGGAGGTAACGCCGGTCGAATGGGAAACCGAAGAGGTGAGGGTGAGGGAGAACTTCTTCAGCAGATACTATCTGAGGTTCGACGTGCCCGACAGACCCGGCGTCCTGGCTTCCGTAGCCCGCGTCCTTGCGGAGTTCGGTATAAGCATAGCCGCGGTCCTTCAGAAGGAGATGGTCTGCGAGCTGGCGGGAAAGAAGGGGGAACCCCTCGTCCCCCTCGTTATACTTACCCACAAAGCTTACGAGATGGACATCAGAAAGGCTCTTGAGGAGATAAGGAACCTCCCCGTGGTGGTGGGGGAGCCTGTCCTCATAAGGGTGGAGGAGGAGGCGGATTAGGTGAAGCTGCTTGCCCCCTCCATAATGGCGGGAGACTGGTGGTGCATAGGGGAGCAGGTGGAGGCTGCTCTGAGGGGCGGGGCTGATCTCATCCACTTCGACGTCATGGACGGACACTTCGTCCCCAACATAACCGTGGGACCTGAGATCCTCTCCTGCATAAGCCGCAGGGTAAGCGTTCCCATAGACGCGCACCTTATGATAGAGGATCCGGACAGGTATATACCCGAGTTCGCAAGGGCTGGAGCCAGCTGGATAAGCGTTCACGTGGAGAACGTGGTCCACCTCCACAGAACGCTGACGCTCATAAGGAACCTGTCCGCAAAGGCGGGGGTCGTCCTGAATCCGGGCACGCCCCTTGCAGCTGTGGAGGAGGCGCTCCACTACGCGGATTACGTGCTCCTCATGTCCGTCAATCCGGGTTTCAGCGGCCAGAGCTTCATAGAGCGTTCCATCGAAAGGCTCGTCCTTCTGAGGGAGATGAGGGACAGGATAAACCCCTCCTGTCTGATCGAGATAGACGGAGGTATAAAGGAGGAGAACATAGCCGATGTGGCGCAGGCGGGAGCCGATGTGATCGTTGTAGGATCGGGCATATT
>DRNB01000197.1 GCA_011375045.1 Aquifex aeolicus | reverse complement strand
CTATCAACCCTGACCTCCGGTGCTTCGATGAGATCAGAGCCACATACGGATACCTATAACTATACCGAAGGTTCCCGCCTTTTCACCGCTTTCCCTGACCGCATCCGCAGACTCTCCGAAGAGCTGGGTCCAGGACACTCCAGCGTAGGGGGCGAACTCCCTTCTTATCTCGTAGCGCAGTCTCAGTCCCAGCTCCACGCTGTTCAGTCCCCTGTATATACCCACATCCTCTATGTTGCTGAAGGAGGCGAGGAACTCCGCCCTCGCCTGGAGGATGAGTCTCTGGGTGAAGAGGAGATCGAGCTCCACCTCTCCGTCCGCGGTGATTTTGCCGTCCGCATCCACCCTCAGGTTGAGATCCGTTTCGAACCAGTAGGGGGCGAGACCCTGAACACCAGCGGCGAGATACACCCTGTCTGAGGAGGAATCCCCGTAGATCCTGTGCGTTCCCACACCTGCCCTCACATCCCAGAAGGGGGCGATGAGGCGGGAGTAGTAAAGGTCGAACCGTTCGAGCGTTCCTCCCCCTTCCCGGAGGGAGTGCTCCCCTTCTGTTTCGAACCAGAGTCTGTTGTAATCCCCTCCGAACCACGCCTCCACATCGTAGCTGAGCTCCCTCTCATCGGGGTTGTATTCGAACAGATCGAAGAGGACCTTCCCGTATCGGGAAGGTGGAGCTACTATCTCCTTTATAAGCTCCGGGTCCGGTCTGTAGGGGAACCTGTCCTGAGCGCACAGGAGGCTGAAGCTTCCGAGCATACCCACGACCAAGAGCTTTCTCATCTCTTTTACTCCTCCTTAAGTTACCTCGACCACCCTGATCATACCCGCGTGCATATGGTAGAAGAGGTGGCAGTGAAACGCCCAGTAACCGGGCGCGTCGACCAGAACGTCCACACAGAGCTTCTCCCCCGGTTTTATGTTGAGGGTGTGCTTCCTCGGGTTGAACTCCCCGGAGCCGTTGCGCAGATACATCCACAGTCCGTGCAGGTGTATGGGATGATCCATCATCGTGTGGTTTACCCATATCATTCTGACCAGCTCCCCGTAGCGCCATCTTATCAGCTCTGTAGGTTCCGAGGTCCAGCGGTTGCCTTCCTTAGCCCACATTCTCCACAGGAAGCGTTCCATGTTGCCCGTGAGGTGTATCTCCATCACCCTGTCCGGCTCCCTCCTGAAGAGTTCCCTCCAGGGTTCGTAGCTCTTCAGATCCGCGTAGGTCAAAACCCTGTGCTCCGCTCCCTGCAGTCCCACTCCGGGATCCTCCAGCCTGCAAACGGGATTCCGCACCACCATCGCTGCGGTTGGTCCAAAGTCGTAGGGGACCAGCTGGGGGTCGCAGGCTCCGCAGGTATCCCCGTGTCCCTTCCTGTGGAAAGCCATCTTCCTCTCCTGAGGTTTCCGCCTCGGAGGTATCGGTGCCACCATACCCTCCTCCGGGGCGAGGGTTCCCCTCACAAACCCGCTCCTGTCCATGGCTTCCGCGAAGATGGGATAGGCGACGGGATCCGTGGGCTGGACGACAACGTCGTAGGTTTCCGCAACGGCGATCCTTAACTCGTCGACTTCGACGGGCTGAACGTTCTGACCGTCAGCCTGAACAACCTTCATCCTCAGTCCGGGCATTCTCACATCGTAGTAGGTCATGGCGGAGGCGTTTATGAACCTCAGCCTTACCCTTTCCCCGAGCCTGAAGAGGGCGGTCCAGTTCTCCTCCGTGGTGTGTCCGTTCATCAGGAATATGTAGGTTGCTCCCGTTACGTCGGCGATGTCTCTGGGGGACATCCTCATCCTCCCCCACATCATCCTCTCCCTGAGGGCTTTGAGGAAACCCGCTCTCCTCACGTCCTCGAAGAAATCGAAGACGGTTCTCTTGTTGTAGTTAAAGTAACCCTCCTCCTTCTTGAGACGGGACATCACCCACTCGGGATCCTCGAAGGTCCAGTCGGAGAGAACCACCACGTACTCCCTGTCGTAGGGAACCGGATCCGGATCCGCGGGATCCACTATCATGGGTCCGTAGTGTCCGAGCTGTTCCTGAAGTCCCGCGTGGCTGTGATACCAGTAGGTTCCGGACTGCTTCAGCCGGAACCGGGCTGTGAACTTTTCGCCCGGCTTTATGCCGGGAAAGGTAACCCCCGGAACGCCGTCCATCTCGTAGGGGAGCAGTATGCCGTGCCAGTGGATAGAGGTTACCTCCTCCAGCTCGTTGTAGATCACAAGCTCCGCCTCCTCCCCCTCCTGAAGCCTGAGCAGGGGTCCGGGGAGGCTTCCGTTCAGGGTGATACCCTTTCCCATCCTTCCGTCGAACCCGACGGGCTGTCTCCGGACCACGAACTCGTAGCGGGCTCTACCCCCTCTCCTGATCACCTCCGCCAGCTCGATACCCTTGCCGGCCGGCGAACTCCCGGAGGCGAACACCCGTGAGAGGGCACCGGAACCGTAGAGGGCTCCTGCGGAGAGGGTAGCCATCAGGAACTCCCTTCTCGAGATCATCCCTGCACCTCCTCCCTATACAAAAGGCTTACCCTGTGTTAATTCAACTGTGATAATAAACACCCGCCTTCGGGTTAAAATAAGCGGGATGCGCGCCTTTGTGGGGTACTTCACAACTAAGAGCATATACGATCACGTGGAGAAGGTAAAGGAGGAGTCCAAGTTCTTCCTCAGGGGCAAGTGGGTCGAACCCCAGAACCTCCACATGACCTTTCACTTCCTTGGGGAGATAACTCAGGAGCAGGCTATCGGTGTTCTCAAGAACCTCCAGCAGGTAGCGGACAGGTTCTCCCCCTTCAGGGTTCAGTACAGAGCTCTGGGGGTGTTTCCGGACAGGAAGAGACCGAGGGTGCTCTGGATAGGGGTCTCAAAGGGGGAGTCCTCCCTCAGGAAGCTGGCGGGGGAGG
>DRNB01000196.1 GCA_011375045.1 Aquifex aeolicus | reverse complement strand
GGTGAGCTACTGGATGCCCGTGGACATATACATCGGCGGTATAGAGCACGCGGTCCTTCACCTCCTCTACGCCCGGTTCTTCCAGAAGTTCCTCAAGGACATAGGTCTGGTGGAGGAGGAGGAACCCTTCGAGAGACTTCTCACTCAGGGTATGGTGCTGAAGCGCTGGGTGAGTATAGGAAAGCTCCTCGAGCATCTGGAGCTTTCGGAGGAGGACGAGCTGGAGGCTCTTGTGGAGAAGCTCAGGATCCTTTCGGAGGTGGGGTGATGGAAGCGAGTCAGGAGTATCTGTTCGGACTTGGTCTCATCAGAAAGTTCGAGGAACAGCTCAGGGAGATAGCTCAGGCGGAGAGCTTTAAATCCGCAAAGCCCCTCATATCCGCCGTCAGACACCCTGTAACGGGAGCCATGGCTCAGATAAAGGAGGGGAAGGGACCCCTGAGGGAGGATCTCCTGAGGGTCTTGGCCACGGTAGTCTCGGAGTTCAGGGAGCAGAGAGACTTCGAGTCTCTGAAAAAGGCGATCGAAGAGCTTCTTACGCTGGTGGAGCAGGAGCAGCACTCCTCCGTTGAGAGCTGAGATGCTGATAATCAAGGGGGGGACCCTTATAGACCCCTTGCGGGGTGTAAGGGAAGACTGCGACATTCTCATCGAAGGGGAGAGGATAAAGAGGATCGGAAGGGACATCAGCGCGGAGGGTGCCCGGCTGATAGAGGCCCGGGGTGCCGTGGTAGCTCCGGGGTTTATAGACCTCCACGTCCACTTCAGGGATCCGGGGCAGACCTACAAGGAGGACATAGAGACCGGCTGCAGAGCCGCCGTTGCGGGAGGCTACACCACCGTGGTCTGCATGCCCAACACGACCCCGCCCATAGACTCGCCCCCGGTGGCGGAGTACGTGAGGAGGAGGTCCCGGGAGGTAGGTCTGTGCGAGGTTCTTCCGGCAGGAACCCTGACGGTGGGTAGGAGGGGGGAGAGGCTCTCGGATTTCTTTGCCCTGCGCTCCGCAGGCTGTGTTGCCTTCACCGACGATGGATCGACCCTCCTCAGCTCCTCCCTGATGAGGAGAGCCCTCGAGCTGTGCTCCCAGCTGAACGTGCCCGTCATGAACCACTGTGAGGATCCGGAGCTTTCCGGAGGGGAGATCAACGAAGGTGAGGTTTCCCTCCTGCTGGGTGTTTCCGGAAGGCACCCCTCAGCGGAGGAGGTGATCGTGGCGCGGGACTGCATCCTCTCCTGGCACACGGGGGGACACGTTCACCTCCAGCACCTCACAACCGCCCTCTCCCTCGAGCTGGTCAGATTCTTCAGGGAGAAAGGAGCGAGGGTAACCTGTGAGGTGAACCCCCTTCATCTGTTCCTCACCGAGGAGGAGGTTCTGAGGAGCGGAGCGCTCGCAAAGGTTAACCCTCCCCTGCGCAGAAGGGAGGACGTGGAGGCGCTCAGGAAAGCCCTTGCGGACGGAACCGTCGACTGCGTAGCCACCGACCACGCTCCCCACCACCCTTCGGAGAAGGGTCTTCTGGAAAGCTCCCTGCCGGGGATGGTAGGTCTTCAGACAGCCCTTCCCCTCATGCTCTCCCTCGTGAGGGAGGGGTTGATAGACCTGCCGAGGATGGTGGAGCTTATGTCCACAAACCCGGCGAGGATACTGGGTCTGGAGGGAGGTGTTCTGGAGGAGGGTTACCCCGCCGATCTGGTCATCTTCGATCCGGAGGCGGAGTGGAAGCTCGGGGAGGAGAAGCTGAAATCGAAAAGTAAAAACACGCCCCTTCTGGGAGCGTCCCTGAGGGGAAAGGTCCTCTACACCCTCAAGGGAGGCAGGGTGGTGTTCTCAGAATCCGCGGACGTGCTCTAAGTAAGCCCTGAAACGTTCCCTCACCTCCTCCAGAAAGTCCCCCCCGAACTTCTCCAGAAAGGCGTCAGCCAGAACTATGGACAGCATAGCCTCCCCCACCACGGAGGCGGCAGGCACAGCGGTTACGTCGGAGCGCTCCTTCGCCGCCCTCACCTCCTCCCTGGTTTCGATATCGACGCTCCTGAGGGGTTTGGTTAGGGTTGGTATGGGTTTCATCGCCGCCCTCACGATCAGAGGCATGCCGTTGGTTATACCTCCCTCCGTTCCCCCAAGGTTGTTGGAGAGCCGGAAGTAGCCCCTGCCGGGGCTGTAACCTATCTCGTCCTGAACCTCGGAGCCTAACCTGCCGGCGGCTTCGAAGCCGATTCCTATCTCCACACCCTTTATAGCCTGAATGCTCATGAAAGCCTGAGCTATCCTCCCGTCTATCCTCCTGTCCCACTGGACATGACTCCCGAGCCCCGGCGGAACCCCCACCGCGAAGACCTCGAAGACACCCCCCACCGATTCCCCCTTTCCGCGCACCCAGTCTATAAACTCCCTGAACTCGGCGTCCCTCGATGGGTCCGGGAACCTGACCTCCGACCGCTCCGCCAGCTCGTGCCTCTTCAGAAGATCCTCCTCCTGAAGGGGGGGAGCGAGGGATCCTATGCGCGTAACGTAGCTCCCTATCCTGATACCGAACTCCTCGAGAAACCGTTTGCACACAGCACCCACAGCCACCCTTGCGGCTGTTTCCCTTGCGGACGCTCTCTCCAGAATGTTGCGGAGGTCCCTCTGATTGAACTTTATGCCCCCCGGCAGATCTGCGTGTCCAGGTCTGGGTCTGGTGAAGGGAGCTGCGGAGGGGGGAGGCTCCCCGGAGGGACTCATCTTATCCTTCCAGTTCTCCCAGTCCCTGTTCTCGATCCAGAGGGTAAGGGGGGAGCCGAGGGTCTTTCCGAAGCGGACGCCCGAGAGGATCTGCACCCTGTCCCTCTCTATCCGCATGCGCCCGCCTCTTCCGTAACCCCTCTGCCTCCTCTCCAGATCCCTGTTGATGTAATCCTCCGTCAGCTCCAGATTTGCGGGGATGCCCTCGAGGATCGCCGTGAGACCTCTTCCGTGGGATTCTCCCGAGGTTAAAAAGCGCAGAACCCTAAGGGACATTCAGTCCTCTCTGGGAACCCTCACAGCCTTCACAACCTTGCCGGCTTTGAGGCACTTTGTGCAGACGTATATCCTCCGGACCGAACCGTCGGGGAGTCTGACCCTCATCCTGTGAACGTTCGGTTTGAAGAGACGGGGGTTCCTCTTTGCGGAGAAGGTTACCCTTCTGCCGTGCATTACCCTTTTACCGCATACCTCGCAGGCTGCCATCCTTCGACCTCCGAAGGGAAGTATTATATCAGCTCAGGTGTCTTCTGAAGAAGGCAACGGTCATCTCCCAGGCGTCCCGGGCGGTGTCCTCGTTGTAAACCTCCGGTCTCCTGTCGTTCAGGAAGGCGTGGCTGACGCCCGCGTAGATCTTAGCCTGAACCTCCACGCCGTTCCTCCACACTCCCTTTATCATATCCACGACGGAGTCGTTGTTTACGAACTCGTCCTTCTCCGCCATTATGAAGAAGATGGGAACCTTTATGGACGAAGGATCTATGGGGGTAAGCTGGGGTAGCCCGTAGAAGGGAACGCTGGCGTCCACCAGTTCAGGGAACTTGGAGGCGAAGTACATGGAGAGGGTTCCCCCGCAGCAGAAGCCCGTTACGCCCACCTTCAGGGGATCCGTCTTCTCCAGCTCCCTGATGTAATCCACGCTTCCCCGGAATATTACGTCCACCTCCTCCATCCTCTGCTGGAACATCTCCGTCATGAGTCTGCCGGCATCCTCCGGATTGTCGGCGCTTTCCCCCCTGTAGAAGTCGGGAGCGAAGGCGACGAAACCCTCCCGGGCAAAGCGATCCACCACGTCCTTTATGTTCGAGAGAGGGGAGTCCAGACCCCACCACTCGTGGATCACTATAACCCCCGGACCCCTGTCCTCCGGTTCCGCAAGATAACCCGATATCTGAGTCCAGTTGCTTTCGAAACTCACCATCCGACCCATATCTATCCCTCCGGCTCTTAATTTTAACCTATGAGCTTGAGAAACTCCTCCCTCGTTCTCATATCCTTCAGAAAGATACCCCTGAGAGCGGAGGTAACGGTCAGGTGATCGGGTGAGCTGGCACCCCTCATGGACATGCACAGGTGCTCTGCGGATATCACCACACCCACACCTTTGGGCTTCAGCTCCCGTTCCAGAACGTCCGCTATCTCTTCCGTCAGGCGTTCCTGAACCTGCGGCTTGAGCGAGAGGGCTTTTACAACTCTGATGAGCTTGGACAGACCGCAGATGACCCCATCGGGAATGTAGGCAACGTGAACCTTCCCGAAGAAAGGAAGGAGATGGTGTTCACAGAGGGAGTAAAACCTTATGTCCTTTACAAGGACCATCTCGTTGTAGCTGCCGAACTCCTCGAAGAGCTTCATATCGAAGGAGCGCATTTTCTCGAACTCCTCCCACATGCGGGCAACTCTCGCGGGGGTTTCCTTCAGACCCTCCCTGTTCGGATCTTCCCCTATCCCCTCCAGAAAGAGTCTGACAGCCCGCTCTATCTTTTCCCTGTCTATCAAAGCTCCTCCTCCGGAGAGAAGAGATGATACATCCCTTCGGGAAGGGATGTTATGATCCTCCGCATTCCACAAGACCCTTCCAGAGGAGCTCCGCCGTTTTCTCCCTTATCTCCTTTTTCCTGCCCCTGATTATACCCATGCTCTTGTAGAGAAACACCCTCTCGAGGGTTCCCGTTACCACAGCGAGGGCATACTCAGGTTCCATCTTCAGAATTCCCTTCCTGTGGAGGTCGCCTATCAGCTCGCTCAGGAGGTTGAAGGGTATCTTCCTTATGCGCTTGACCTCCTTCCCCCGGAGGTGATGAAAGATGTTCATGTATCTGAAGGCGTCCGGCTTTCTGAAGGCAAAGTCGAGGAAGGCTTCCACGACCCTTTTAAACTTTCCCTCCTCGTCCCCGCTGTCCCTGAGAGCTTTTTCGATGCGGTCGTAAAGCTCTCCGGAGTACTTTTCGAAAAGCTCGTGAACTATCTGATCCTTGCTTTCGAAGTGCCTGTATATGGCTCCCTCCGTTATACCCACCGCCCTCGCTATGTCCCTTACGGTGGTTTCCTTTATTCCTTTTTCCGAAAAGAGCTTAAGGGCTTCCTCCAGAATCAGGTCCCTCGTCCTCGCCATCTAAGAACATTGTAATACCTGCAACGCCGTAAGCGCCGTTTTTCAGACACAGTTCTATCCTTTCCTGTGTTACACCGCCGAGGGCGTATATGGGAACGTTTACTTTCGCAGAAACCCTTTTAAGCTCCTCGAGTCCGAGAGGTTCCGCCTCGGGATGGGATTCTGTTCTGAAGATGGGACTGAGCGTTACAAAATCCGCTCCTTCCTTCTGGGCGTAGAGAACTCCCTCGAGGGAGTGAGCGGAGTAGCCTACGAGGAGATGGGGAAACAGATCCTTCACCACCCCCGGAGGAAGCCCCTTTTCGGGCAGGTGCACGCCGTCCGCCCCCACAGCCACAGCGATGTCGAGGCGTTCGTTGATCAGGAGCAGGGCGCCGTATTGTTCCGTCAGCTCCCTTGCCTGCCGGGCAAGGCTGTATAGCTCCCTTCCCCCTAAATCCTTTTCCCGGAGCTGGATCATCTTCACGTTCCTTCTGAGTATCCCCTCGAGGGCTGTGGTGAAACCTGCTCTGAACTTTCTTCTGTCCGTTATAGCGTAGAGCCTTGGCAGCGTTCTCACGGTGGTATATAATATAGAAGCTCAGCCGGAGTGGCGGAACTGGCAGACGCGCCGTCTTGAGGGGACGGTGCCCTCCGGGGCGTGCGGGTTCGACTCCCGCCTCCGGCATGACATTTACGCCGGCGGTTTAAGATAAACGGGTTCTACCGAAAATACGTCCACCCCTTCCGGTTGCTCCCGAAGGAAGTTGTGGGCGTAAACTCCCCCGTAGGCTGAGAAGGGAAAGAAGGGGTGGAGGTACACCTCCTCCCCCAGTCTGTCGGAGAACGTGGAGAGGCTTATCCCCGTTCCCTTCAGATCCTCTCCCCTGTAAATCTTTACCTCCGAAAGGAGGTCCTCTCCGGTGCAGATTCTGTAAAACACGTTTGTGCTGATCCTCAGATAGGGGATGCGGGGATAGGGTGTCGGCGTGAAGCGGGCGAGGAGATCGAGGTTCTCATAGGGGACGATCGGCTTCTGCAGCAGGTAGGCGGTGGTCTTCATGAAGGTCAGTCCTATCCTCACGGACGTCAGATACCCAACACCCACCGACACCGCAAAGGCGTCGAACTCTTCGGGTCTTATACACAGCTCCGACAGAACGGTGGGGAGGTTCTGAAGCGTTTTTTTGTTCGAATCGAGGTAGTAAAGGAGTCTGACCTTTCCCTCCTCTACCACGGACAGATTGAAGAAGGAGAAGGAGGTATCGATGGACAGGATCCTCACCCTTTCCCTCCGGATACGTCAGCTCGAGAGGGGTATCCTCTCGTAGTGTCTGAAGGTTTGCTCCCATGCGTAGGAGATCCGGAGGAGGGTCGCTTCGTCCCAGGGTCTTCCTACGAGCTGTCCTCCGATGGGAAGGTTCCCCGTCCAGCCTATCGGTACCGATAGGCCGGGTAAGCCCGCAAGATTCACCGGAACGGTCAGAACGTCGGAGAGGTACATCTCTATCGGGTTTTCCAGTCTCTCCCCCAGCCTGAAGGGGGGTGTCGGTGTGGTGGGACCGGCGATCACATCGACGGACTCGAAGGCTTTCATAAAGTCCCTGTATATCAGCGTTCTGACCTTCTGCGCCTTGAGGTAATACGCCTCGTAGTAACCTGCGGACAGGGCGAAGGTTCCTAACATAATACGCCTCTTAACCTCAGCTCCGAATCCCTCGTCCCTTGTCTTTGCATACATCTCTATAAGGTTGCTGAATTCGGAGGACCTGTAACCGTATTTAACACCGTCGTAGCGGGCGAGGTTCGAGGAGGCTTCCGAAGGAGCTATTATGTAGTAGGCGGGTATGGCGTAGCGCACGCTGGGAAGAGACACCTCCCTTAGCTCACAGCCCAGATCTTCCAAACCCCTCACGAATTTGTCGAACAGCTCCCTTATCTCCCTCTGAAGGTCGAAGGCGAAGAACTCCTTCGGGAGTCCTATCCTTATACCTTTTACGTCCTTCCTCAGCTCCTCCGTGAAGGCTGGAACGGGAACGTTCATGCAGGTGGAATCCTTGGGGTCGTGTCCGCTGATAACCTCTAAGAGGAGAGCCACGTCCTCGGTTCTCCTTCCGAAGACCCCTATCTGATCCAGAGAGGAGGCGAAAGCCACGAGACCGTAACGGGAAACCCTCCCGTAGGTCGGTTTTATCCCTATCACACCGCAGAAGCTTGCGGGCTGTCTTATGGAACCTCCCGTATCGGATCCCAGAGCGGCGGGGGCGGACATAACGGCTGTGGTTACCGCGGATCCTCCCGAAGATCCCCCCGGCACCCTCTCCGTATCCCAGGGATTCCTTGTGGGGAAAAAGGCTGAGTATTCCGTGGAGGAGCCCATAGCGAACTCGTCCATGTTTGTCTTTCCCGTGAATAGGGCTCCTTCTCTTTTGAGTCTTTCCACAACGGTGGCGTCGTAAGGAGATACGAAGTTCTCGAGGATCTTCGAAGCGCAGGTTGTTCTCTCACCTTTCATAACTATGTTGTCCTTGATGGCTACGGGAACTCCGAAGAGCTTGCCCTCCGGTTTTCTGCCGTCGAGCTCCTTCTTAGCCCTGTCTAAGGCTTTCTCGTAGAGGGGTGTTATGTAAGCCCTTACCTTTTCCTCCGTTTCCTCGAACCTTCTGAAAAAGGACTCTACAACCTCAGAGGGTTTCACCTCCCCCTTGCGGACAAGTTCCGCCAGTTCCCTGAGACCTTTCCGCCAGAGCATAGTTATATTTTAGCTTATGCGGTAGTATCTTAATCTCGATGGCGATCGATCTTCCAAAACCCAGACTGAAGGGCGACCTGAGTGTGGAGGAGGCGATCCTCAAGAGGAGATCGATCAGGGAATACTCCCCCGAACCCCTTACCCTTGAGGAGGTGTCCCAGATACTCTGGGCGGCTCAGGGGATCACCCATCCTTACGGTTACAGGACGGCACCTTCCGCAGGAGCTCTCTACCCCATAGAGCTTTACATCCACGCCACCAACGTGGTGGAGCTCGAAAAGGGGATATACAGATACGATCCGGAGAGACATCTGTTGCTGGAAGGCAGGAGGGGGGATCTTTCTTCGGAGATCTACAGGATAGGTTTGTCTCAGGAGCAGATAATTACGGCTCCTCTGATAGTTCTTATCTTTGGGGTTTTCTCAAGGACCACCTTCAAATACGGGAAGAGGGGAATACGTTACGTTTTCAACGAGGTTGGACACGTGGGTCAGAACATATACCTTCAGGCAACCGCCCTCGGTCTGGGAACAGTTGCCATAGGTGCCTTCTACGATGAGGAGCTGAGGGAGCTGGTGGGGGCTGGAAGGGAGGAATCCCCCCTTTACATAATGCCGGTGGGTAAGGTGGGTTAGAATTAGGGTCATGTGCGGGATCATCGGCTACACGGGGAAGGAAGCGGCTCTTCCGCTTATACTGGGGGGCTTGGAGCGTCTGGAGTACAGGGGTTACGACTCGGCGGGGGTGGCTCTCATCGAGAACGGTTCCCTGGTCGTGGAGAAGAGGGTCGGGAAGATAAGGGAGCTGGTGAAGAATCTGTGGGGCAAGCCTTACAGAGGCAGGACGGGTATAGGACACACCCGCTGGGCTACCCACGGGGAACCGTCTCTGGAGAACGCTCATCCTCACACGGACGAGAGGGGGGAGTTCGCGGTAGTTCACAACGGTATTGTGGAGAACTATCTGGAGCTGAGAAGGGAGCTCGAGGACAGGGGCGTCAGCTTCAGATCGGATACCGATACGGAGGTCATAGCCCACCTTATAGCCGGAGCCTACGAGGGGGATTTGCTCTCCGCTGTTCTCGCTGTGGTAAACCGGCTGAGGGGAGCCTTTGCCTTTGCGGTGGTAACCTCCAAGGAACCTGGCCGCATCGTCGGCGTCAAGCAGGGAAGCCCCCTCGTGGTGGGGGTGGGAGAGGGAGAGAACTTCCTCGCTTCGGACATACCGGCCATTCTTCCCTACACCCGCAGGGTGATTACCCTCAGCGACGGTGAGGTTGTCGACGTTACCCCTGAAGGGGTGAACATTTACGATTTCAACGGCAACCCTGTGACCAAGGAGGTGGTCCTCGTTCCCTGGGACATAATCTCCGCTGAGAAGGCAGGTTTCAAGCACTTTATGCTGAAGGAGATCTACGAACAGCCCAAAGCGATCGGTGATACCATCAGGGGGCTTGTATCTGCCGGTGAAGCCCTGCCCTTCGATCTGAGGGAGTTCAGGAGGATCCTCCTTATAGCCTGCGGAACCTCCTACCACGCGGGTCTTGTGGGTAAGTTCTGGATAGAGAAGTTCACCGGAGTGCCAACGGAGGTCCTCTACGCCTCCGAGTTCAGATACGCTGATACGCCGGTGAACGAGGATGATCTTGTGGTGGGGATCTCCCAGTCGGGGGAAACCATAGACACCAAGTTTGCCGTAAACTTTGCAAGGGAGAAGGGAGCAAGGACGCTGGCGGTGGTAAACGTGGTGGGGAGCTCCATAGACAGGGAATCGGACTACACCCTTTACACCCACGCGGGTCCGGAGATAGGCGTGGCGGCTACCAAGACCTTCACCGCTCAGCTCGCCGCTCTCTATTATCTGTCCATTTCGGGGCACCCCCAGTCGGAGACGCTCCTCTCCGAACTTATGAAGGTACCCGCCCTTGTGGAGGAAGCCCTCGAAAGGGCTGAGGAGATAGAGAGGGTCTCCCAGGATTACCTCAGATGCAGGAACTTTCTTTATCTGGGAAGGTATCTCAGCTACCCCATAGCTCTGGAGGGTGCCCTCAAGCTCAAGGAGATCTCCTACATCCACGCCGAGGGCTATCCGGCCGGTGAGATGAAGCACGGTCCCATAGCTCTTATAGACGAGAGTATGCCCGTTGTGGTGGTGGCTCCTCAGGACAGGGTCTACGAAAAGACCCTCTCCAACGTGGAGGAGGTCAGAACCCGCAAGGGTCGTGTGATAGGGGTTGGCTTCGAGGGGGACGACAGGTTAGCCAAGATGTGTCGCGAGTTCCTGGAGATTCCACCGGCTCCGGAGGATCTCACCCCTTTTCTGACGGTAGTTCCCCTCCAGCTTCTCGCTTACTACATAGCCAGCAAGCTGGGTCTCGATGTGGACCAGCCGAGGAACCTCGCCAAAACGGTTACCGTTGAGTGAGGAGGAACTCTAAGAGAACCTTCTGCGTGTGGAGTCTGTTTTCCGCCTGAGTAAATATAAAGTCCGCAAACCTTTCGAAAACTTCCTCCGTTATCTCCTCCCCTTTCCTTGCAGGGAGACAGTGCATCACAAGAACGCTGTCCTTGGCGTGGGAAAGGAGCTCCTCGTTAACCTGAAAGCTCCTGAGAGCCGAACGCTTCTCCTCGTCCCGCTCGTCCCCCATGCTGAACCAGACGTCCGTATAGACCACATCCGCGTCCTTCACAGCTTCCACGGGATTGGTGGTCAGGTATATACTGCCTCCGGTAAAGCC